>WRCR01000045.1 GCA_009783865.1 Planctomycetaceae bacterium
CCCTCAAATTACTTAATTTTACACTCTCCGTGATCACGGAAACAATCGAACAAACAAACTTCATAGAACTTTGCATTTGAAAACTCCTTGCAAAAAGTAGAAAACAAACAGTACATTTACAAACCAACATGCGCATTATCCTTGCTTTTCGGAAAATTGCAAGAGTAAATTCATATTTTACTTCCCCACCGCATACAGAAACCCGTTGCAGGAAACGAACAGCGTTTCATTCGCGGCACTGGCACCTGCGAGCACTGCGTCCGGCATTTCGATTTCCGATAAAATCTCCGGCGTTCTGCCGGCGCGGAGAACGTAAAATGCTCTCCGGTTCGTTCCGACATAAATCTTGCCGTCCGCTATCATTCCGCCTGCCCAGTGGTCTCCCTTTAATTCCAATTTCCAAACGGTTTTTCCTGTCTCGGCATCGAAACAGAAGAATCCGCCGTTGCGGTCTCCGAGATACACCAGTCCATCTGAAATACATTGCGGCGACAATGCGCCTTTGTCGATTAACTCCGATTTCCACAACAGCCGCTTGCCGGTTTGCTGCGGATTCAACGCCGCCATTCTTGCTGTGTAGGGGCGCGCACCGGTGATACTTTCTGTGCAAAAGAGAACGTAAAGTTTGTTATCCGTAAAGACAAGCGGCGGAACACAAACGTAGGCAGCACTGCCGCGCCCGCCTTTGTACGGTTTTACATTTTCCGCCCCGATAATTTCGGCACTGTCACCGTCATAATTCCATTCCGTTTTGATTTTCGGCAGGTTCTTTCCGAATTCTCCGATGTCCTGCGGCGCATTTTTCAGCAACTCGTTTTTATCCAGCGGTTTGAAAGAATGTACTATGCCGTTGCCAGTTGCGTAATAGAAAGTCCATTGCTCACTGCCGTCCGGCTTTTTCACCAATCCGAGAGCAGGAAGACACCATTGTCCGTGCGAGATATTTGTCATGAGCCAGTTATCATCGCGGGCAAGCGGTTTGCCGGTATCTGCATCAAGTACAACGAAAGACGGTGCTTTCGGCTGTTCCATTACGGAATGTTTGTCGTCTAGACCGTTGGACGTTCCCGCATAAATCAACCCGCCGTGCAGAATAACCTGATGGTTATTGGCATCGTGCTGCCGGACTTTGAAGGTAGTGATTAAATCGAGTTGCCAAACCGGTTTGCCGGTTTCGATGTCAAGCGAATTTATCGTGCCGCGATTGTTAATGAAATAAACCCGTTTACCGGCAACAACCGGTGTGGAAGTAATACCGATGCCTGCTGTATCGAAATGGGCTTTTTCGGTTACCTTTTTTGAAGCGCATTGCCAGAGGAATTTACCGGTTTTTTCGTCAAGACAGAGCATAATGCCGTAATCGCCTTCGATAGCGGTGTCGAATTTGGCATCGTTATTGGTACCGAGGAACACTTTGCCGTCAGCGATAACCGGCGGCGTGTAGGAACGTGAACCGATGCGGGCGACCCATTTGACGTTGGGACTGGTACCGATGATACCATCTCCTTCGGGATTTTTCTTTCCCGGATTGAAAGAGACCGGCAGATTCTTTTCATTGGAAATGCGGTTATTTCCGAAGTCGATTCCCCATTGCGGAGCGTCGGATGCAAAGACATCGGCAAAAGTAAAAAGACAAGCGGCGAAAAACAAAAAGCAGATGTGTAATTTCATTGAACTGTTTTGTGAAGTAAGTCATGATTTATTGAAACGGCATTATTGTATCACAGAATCCGCAGCGTTAGCAAGGGCAAAAAGTGCAGCCCATTTAGCCGGTACTCCAAGTAGAGAGCGGTGAGCGGCGAGAAATCAAATCCTAAAAAAATTAAAAATTCCTTGTTTTTATGGGACTGGGGGTATTGACAAAATGAAAGATATTTGCAAAATACTATTTTTCAAGAGTGGAATATCGTTTATCACTATTTCGCTCTTGAAAACAAGGAGTGTAAATGTTGCCGGTTAAACAAGCCGGCGCGGCTTGTCCGGCAGCATCCCCCGTGAACCGTTCGATAATTATCGAGAAGGAGAGTACTATGGCTGACAAAAAAGAAGCCGATGTTAAGAAACCCTTAACAAAAAACCAGATTATCGCTGTCATCGCAGAAGGAACTTCGCTGCCTAAAACCAGCGTTAGTGCCGTTATTGACGCGCTCAGCGAAGAAATCAAGAAAAGTTTGGGCAAGAAGGGAGCCGGCTCCTTTATTCTGCCGGGCATCCTGAAAGTGTCCAAGAAAAAGGTGAAAGCACAGCCCGCAAAGAAGGGAATCGTGAATCCGCTCACCGGAAAAACCTACGACCGTCCCGCAAAGCCGGCACACGATGTCGTAAAAGTCAAAGCCCTCAAGGCGTTGAAAGAATCCGTATAACACGATTCTGGGAGAAGCGGGATGCACAAGTGTCCCGCTCTTCATTTGATTATCAAATCAGTCAAAATAACTAACTGCATTTTGAAATACTTTGAGTCCGTCTCCGCAAAAACAATTCTTTTTAATGTCATCGGCAGAATAAAGCCGCGTCCAATGCGGGTGCTGATATACTTCGATGAATCGTTCAGGATGCGGCATTAAACCGAGGATGCGTCCCGTTGAATCACATATACCGGCAATGTCTGCCGTTGAACCATTCGGATTGTCCACTGCCTTATAACACAGAGCAATCTGTTGTTTCTGTTTGAGTTTCTCTAGTTCCTTATTGCTTCTCGGTACGAAACGTCCTTCGGCGTGTGCAATCGGCAGATACATTTTATCAATATCCCGCAGAAAAACGCAATGTTGACTATTCGTTTCGAGACGCACCCAGCGGTCGGTATAAGTTGCGGAGTTATTCCACGTCAAAGTAGCGGGCAGCCCTTGTTCGTCTTCCGGCATCAGGAGACCGGTCTTGAGAAGTACTTGAAATCCGTTGCAGATACCGAGTATCAATTTACCGGCATTGCAGAAATCGGTCAAAACACCGCCGAGTTGATTTTGAATCTTCGTTGCGAAAATCTTACCGGCGGCGATGTCATCGCCGAAACTGAAGCCGCCCGGAATGCAGAGTATCTGATAATTATTTAATTCTTTCTGCGATTCCAGCAGCCGGTTGATGTGATGTATATCAACGGTATCAGCACCGGCTTTTTGAAAGGCGAAGGCGGTTTCATTATCGCAGTTAGTTCCAGCAGCACGAAGTATTAGGACCTTAGGCATTGTTTCAAACGGAGAAAATACTATCTCGAATCAATGCCGTAAATTTAACCGTTTAATGAAGAACTGTCAATAACGGTATAATTCGTATTCGCTCGGCAGCATCAACACTAGACGACAAGAACCAGAGTTGTTATAATAACGTGTTCCATCGGCGAAACGGAAACTCTAGAGAAATCCTTTTTTTGTACCATGATAAGCAAGATTCTTGAATTCGGTCTTTTACCTCGTGTCGCTCTTGCCATTATACTGGGCATGTCGCTCGGCTGCGTTGCCGGCCAGACCTTCGTTCTTGTCTTTGCAACCTTTAACGGTTTTTTCGGACAATATCTCGGCTTCTGCATCCCGCTTATCATTCTCGGACTGGTCGCACCGGGAATCGCTGACTTAGGAAAGAGCGGCGGTCGGCTGCTGCTCGTCGTCGTGGTTATCTCTTATGCTTCGACACTCTTTGCCGGTTTCTTTTCATATACTGCCTGCTCGGCGATATTTCCGTTGCTGCTTGAGAACACTTCCGCCGCAAAAGAAGCAGCGGTTGGAACAGCCGACAAAGGACTCGGCTTTCTTCCGCCCGCATTCACACTGGCAATCCCGCCGGTGTTTGACGTAATGACAGCCTTAATTCTGGCTTTCGTTCTGGGAATCGGTATGGCAAGAATCGAAGGCGATGCCTTGAAACGCGGCTTTCTCGAATTTCGGAGCATCATCGAAAAAGTGATCGTCTGGACAGTCATACCGCTTTTGCCGATTTACATTTTCGGTCTTTTCCTGAACATGTCCCATTCCGGTGCGGCGTGGCGGATTATTCGGGACTTCGGCTTGGTCATCGGTGTTATTTTTGCGCTGCACCTGCTTTTACTCTTGATTCAGTTTTCAATCGGCGGAGCAATCGCCCGACGCAATCCGTTCAAAATGCTTTGGATGATGTTGCCCGCTTATATGACGGCACTTGGAACATCTTCGTCGGCGGCGACGATACCGGTAACCTTGCAGTCGGCGAAAAAGATGGACATCAACCACGACATCGCCGATTTTTGTATTCCGCTTTGTGCAGCGATTCACTTGCCCGGCAGCACGTTAAAAATTGTTGCCACGGCACTGGCGGTTTGTTTGATGGACGGTATGCCGCATGGTCCCGGATTGTTTGCCGGTTTCATTATGCTGCTGGGCGTGATAATGGTTGCGGCTCCCGGTGTTCCCGGCGGTGCTATCATGGCAGCCCTTGGTGTGCTGCAAACTTCTCTCGGCTTCAGTGAAACGCAAAATGCTTTGATGATAGCGATTTATTTGGCTATTGACAGTTTCGGAACCGCCGGCAATGTGACCAGTGACGGAGCGATTGCCGCTGCAATCAATAGTAAGGTGAAACCGGTTTAGTAGTTCCTAGTGCGGGGTACCGCACACCGCTGCCCGGAGGTCGACGACTGCCAATCCCCGCAAATTTTTTACACACACTCGGACTGCGGAATTGTCAAAGGACGTTGCTTTTCCCATTTATCTTGTTAAAATGTGCGGGGTATGAGTTCAATTTTCGTAATGCCGTAAAATACCAATGAAACACATAAACAATTCATATTGCGGGTTAATCGCCGCACTTTTCTTTTTCCTCTTTTGCGGAACATCAGTCATTGCGCAAAATACCGCCCCTTCTGTTTTTCCGGCACCGGATACTGTCCCTGCTGTCAAACCGCTTGACGATAACATCAGAGCATTCTTCGATGAACTGATTTCCGGTGTGAGCGTGTCAAGAACGCTCGATACCTGGATGCGGAATAACCTGACCGGTTACGCTGCCGGTAGTCCGACAGTCGAAGATGTCAAAACAAAACTTGCCGATGTCAAAACAAAATTCGGCGAGTTCCGCGCTTATGATAGAATCGATGTTAAACAAATCGGCAGCGATTTAGTAATTATCCGCTATCTCCTGAAATGCGATTTCCGCCCCGTCGTGTGGACTTTCGTTTTCTATCGGCAGCCGGTCTTTGCGGGTTCCGCAACGCCGTCCGCCAATCCGTTCCGCGTATTGGATTTTCGCTTTGAAACGGATATTATCACCGCGCTCTCTTCTTTCAATAATTCCGACACCATAAATAAAACATCACCATAGAAACCGAAATATGCCGCAATATCTTGCACTCGATTGGGACGAATATCAATGCCGCTATGTGCTTGCATCAGTCGGCAGAAACACTGTGTCTATCCGCAAAGCCGGTATCATCAACTGGACGGCAAGTCCGCAAACGGAAGACGTTCAAACAGATGAAGAAGAAAAAACGAAAGAAACACCAGCGGACGACAGCACCTCGTTAAAAACCGCTCTGCAAACACTTTGCGGCAAAATCAAGGACTTGAAGTTTGAACCCTGCCGCTCACTTCTTTCGCTCAATCGGAGTAAGACCGAAATACTATACCAAAAACTGCCGCCTTGTAAAGAAGCGGAATTACCGGTGCTGCTGAAGAATCAAGTACTCCGTGAATTGCCCACCTGCACGGACTTCGACCCGCTTGACTATCTGCCGTTGAATAATAAAAATGCTGCCGTTCCCGGCTGGAATTTGTTGGCGTTGACGATTCCGCTTTCATATCGGCAGTTATTGACCCGTTCTTTCCGCAGTATTCATTTTCCGCCGCAGCAAATCGGTTTTCGCGCCGCCGCTGCCGCTTCGCTGTTTCTTGCTTTGCAGAACGCAGATAATCCCATTCTGCTGGTCAATAATACAGGTCTTGATACGGATTTAATTTTAATAGACGGAAAACAAATCGATTCGATTCGTTCTTTTCGTCTGCCGCCGGAAATAAAAACGGAGGAAGCCGCTCAAAGAATTGCCGATGAAGTCCGCCGGACTGTACTTGCGGGTTTGGATTCCGAAACATCTGTTCAGAAAATAGTCATCTTCGGCACAGAAACAGAACATACCGAGTTGCAGCAGCAGTTGACTGACTCGGAGTTAGAGACGGAAATTATCAACCCGTTCGCGCTTCCTTGGATTGACATGCCCCGTTTTTCAGCCGGTAGTTCTACCGAAGAGGCAGATGTGGGGTTTCTTCCTGCCGGTCAGTTTGCTCCGCTCATCGGTCTTTTATCAGAACATTTGAGTGAACGAAAGGAGCGGCTCAAATTTTGCAGCGTTGATTTTCTTCGTCCGCGTGAGGCACCGAAGCCGGTCAATCTTATCCGAACACTTTTGCTCGCTGTTGTTCTGTTGATAATTGTCGGCACTGGTTTGTTTTTCTGGAACCGCGGAGTAATTCAGGGAATGGAAAAAGAATTAGCGGACTTGCAGAAAGAATACAAAAAAACCGTCGAACAATATAGGCAGATACAGCCGATTTACAATGTCCTGCGGCAAACCCAAAACTGGGATTCGCAAAACGTTGTTTGGCTCAACGAACTCTGGGCTTTGTCGGCTTCACTTCCGGGAGAACAGGACTTGATGATTTCGCAGATGACTTTCACTGCCGGCAGTTCCAACCCGCGAATTCAACTAAACGGAATGGTACGGGACCCGTCGGTCTTGCGGACTTTCCAAACGGGACTTAACGCCAGCGGGCATTATCAGATGCGGAACCCGCAAATCACCAGAAACCCCGCAGGCGGCGGTTATCCGTTCCTGTTTCAAACCACGATAATGAAGGTTAAACGGTAGCGTAGGCGTAGGATTAAAATCCTACGCTAAAAAATTCACTGCGATAACAACAGTACGTCTTCCGCACCGACCGTCAGCGTCAATTCATTGTTCTGCGCGAAATAACTCTTGCCGGTCAAACGCTCCTTCCACTGTTTCGGCAAATCACCGTCAAAGCGCAGCACCGCTGTCTGCGGTTCAGTTGAAGCGTTAAACACCGTAAAATACGTTTTTCCATTGCCGCTGAAACGTTCAACGAAAATCTTCTCGTTGTCCTGTTTTACTTTCGTGAGCGGCTGCCAGCCCGCGTTGGCAATTTCCTGACAAAGCGGAACATATTTCTTGAACAGCGGTCGGTCGCGCTCATAGAGTTCCGGCTGCGTGAAATACTGTTTCGTTGAAGCATCAGCACTGAAAAATCCCGGAAACATTCCGAAAGCAAGACAGCGTTTCATATATTTTTCCGAACATTCCATACTCCATTGCGTAAAGTCGGTATTCATCAAAAAGCAATACGGCTTTTGTCCGCACAAAGCACGCCGGTAAAACAAGTCGTCCATTGACATCGGCGACCACTTGCCGCTGCGGTTCCAGTTGACTTCTGAACCGGCAACATCAACGTATGGTACAAGCCAGCACAGCGAACTCGGCGTGCTGTTTGCCATCGTCAGTTTGCCCTTTGGATGCAGGTCTTCAGCCATTTTACGGACGTATTCATAAACAATCAAGCCGCGGAAAATTGCGGGACGGAAGGTATCCCGTGCAAATACCAGCGGGAAATTTGCCGCCGAAAAATGTTCCCGGTCATAATCCATAATCGAAGTAACATATCCTTCGGCAGAGTCAACATATTCGCCGTCAAGTATTCCTTTCTTTTTGGCTTCTTCACCATAGAATTTTTCGTAGATTTCATCGCTCCAATTTACGGCAAAGCCGCCATCTTTTATGCCCGGCAAGTCGTTGATACTCCAAACGATTCCGTTGCACCAAGGCGTATCGAGAACGCGGTGTCCGTATCTGCCGTCTGCATCCTTGATTCCGCTGCTGAATAATGCTTTTGCCTGTGCCCTGCCTTCTGCTGCCATTTTTTTCGCCAGTTCGACTCCTGCTTCGTAAGTCCTCGGCATTTCTTCCGGCATCCTCATCCACCATGTCATCGGTTCGGTATAACGGAAAGTTAATATGTTGTGTTTATCGTCAAAGGCGACCTCATCATTTCCTTCTTTGATTGTGAAACCGAAGTCCTCGAATTGCGGTACTTTGCTGATTTTTGCAAAAGGCATCCAGTTTCCTTGATTTTTAACTTTCATGTCAAAGAACGCCGGATACAACCGCTGATATTCCGCCAATGCACCGCGATAACCTTCTTTCGGGTCGAAAGAATAAAACACGAAATGCAGGTTCGCTTTCGGCGATTCTTTCGTCAATGCCAAATCAACTGTAACGAACAACTCTTTTGTGCCTTCGTTATAACCCGTTCTGAAAAATGCCGGATATGCTAAATCGATTCCAATCGCATTGCCGAATTCTTTCCCGTCTTTTGTACCGGCAACCGCAAAGAACGGCTCGCGGGACAACCGACCGCCGCCGATATTATTTACTCCGTATGCTGTCGGTGCAACATGTTCTCTCATTTTCGTTTCCGAAATAGGAACATCTTTATACGGACGCAGGCAGCGGAGTACTGCGTCTGTTTCGGGGTACTGTATTGAAAACACCAGTGTTAAACATTTATCTTCGCTTGCCGGGTCTTTCAATGCAAGCGAGATTTCTGCGCTAACGGGTTTCTTAAATGTGAGCAATGAATTACATTCAACGCCGAAAGCACTGTTACCGCTATTCGCCGGAATGACAAACGGCGAATTGTTTTTAACATCGCGGAGTTGTACCGTAAAGCCGCCTTGAGAGCGGTCACGCATTTTATGTACATCTTTAGCGACAACCGGCACGCCGTCAAAGAGTACCGCTTTCGCGCCGTCTTTTTCCGGTGTCTTGAAAACCGAGAATTTTGGATTTCGGAACCATACTTTGCCGGTTTTGCCTCGGAACAGCGTGTAGAAAGAGAGTGATTTCACGGGCTTTTCGGGAAACAGCGTTAGTTGCTTCTTTTCCCAATCGTGCGTTCCGACTGAAAACGCAACGGTTTGTCCCCATAATTGCGTGCCGTCCATGTAGGTAAGGTCAAGATAGATACTGTATTCACTGTCTGCCGAGCCGCTGACGTTTTCCGCTTTGCTTTCCGCTTCGGCAATGAGCGGCATCGGCGTTGTCTGGTTTAGTACAATGTGCTGTGTAGCACCTCGTCCCTTTTTTGATTCGGCGGTTCTTTCGCAAAAGAAGGTGCCGTTTTGCAATTCATAACCGTCTTCGTAGGGACGAAATTTGTCCATTTGTATAAGGTTTTCACCGTCTCCGAAGGAAACGATTTCCTTGAAAACGCTTTGTGCTAAAGCAGGGACCGCAAACGATAAGATAAAAACGAAAGATAGAAAAGCGATGTTTTTCATTGGTTTGAAATTTTGAAAGTGTTAGAACTGGAAGTAAAACCGCTGGACTAATTATAGCAGTTGTGAAACAGCAATACAACGGCTTGGATAATAATTCGCACGTCACCGTGCCTACGGAATGCACTCTATTGTTTTTCCAGCAAAAACGGTTAAAATGCCCCCATGTGTGCTTTTGTTGCTTCACCCTATTTGACTGAAGACCAATGAAACAATTACTCGCTATCTTTATTTTGTTGTTTTCCTGTACCGCTGTCTCGGCACAAATTCCGCCAGCGCAGTTTTCGCCGAAGTTTAAGGCGGTGCCGTTCACCGCAGTGCATTTCGATGACCAATTCTGGTCGCCGCGCCTGAAAACCAATGCCGAGGTTTCCATTCCGCACAATTACGAATGGTGCGAAAAGACAGGACGCATCTCGAACTTCGCCAGAGCAGCCAAACTCGAAGAAGGTCCTTTCAAAGGAATCTATTTCGATGATTCCGATGTCTATAAACTGCTCGAAGGAACGGCATACTCCCTTGCCAACAACCGCGATGCCGCTTTGGAAAAACGGGCGGACGATGTTATCAACTGGATTAGCAAGGCGCAGCAGCCCGACGGCTATCTAAATACTTACTTCACACTTGTCGAACCGGAAAAAAGATGGATAAGCGTCGGCAGACACGAATTGTATTGCGCCGGTCATCTCATTGAAGCCGCCGTTGCTTATAAACGTGCAACCGGAAAAGATACGCTGCTGAATGTTGCCGAAAAGTTCGTGAAACATATCACCGACATTTTTATCGACAAAAAATCCGCTAAATTCGATGTTCCCGGTCATGAAGAAATCGAATTAGCACTGGTCAAACTTTACGAATTGACAGGCAAGAAAGAATATCTGAAGTTGTCGGAACATTTCATTGATATTCGCGGCGACCAGACCAAGCGGAAAGACAAGATTCACGGACCGTATCAGCAAGACCACGAACCGCTGCGCAGTGCTTCGGAAATAACTGGGCATGCTGTCCGCGCCGTTTATCTTTACAGCGGTGCAGCCGATGTAGCGGCTTATACCGGCGACAAACAACTGATTGAAGCGATGAACAGATTGTGGAGCGATGTCGTTGACCGAAAAATGTACATCACCGGCGGCATCGGCGCAAGACATCAGGGCGAAGCCTTCGGCAATGCTTACGAGTTGCCGAACCGGACTGCGTATTGCGAAACCTGTGCGGCTATCGGCTTGGTGTTTTGGGCGCACCGCATGAATCTGCTTCACGGCGATGCGAAATATGCCGATGTCGTTGAACGGGCTATGTTCAACGGTGTGCTTGCCGGTATCGGAATGGACGGCAAGAGTTTCTTTTACGTTAATCCGCTTGAGAGTGTCGGCAATCATCATCGGCAGCCGTTCTTCGACTGCGCCTGCTGTCCGACCAATGTTGTCCGGTTTGTGCCGTCATTGCCGGGGTATCAGTATGCTGTAGAAGGCAATACGATTTATGTTAATCAATTCGTTTCCGGCACAGCAACACTGCAACTACCGGACGGCGAAGTTACCATCACGCAAAAGACGAACTATCCGTGGGATGGTATTGTGAATTTCAAGTTTGACCGCAAACCGAAATCCGGCGTATCGGGAACATTTAATGTTAAACTCCGTTCTCCGCAATGGCTGGGGCAGGTGATATACAGTCCAATCATTCATGTCAATTGGGTGCGGACTGCTGAAGAAACCATATCGTCAGATTTTCCAATGGAACCGACACGTATGATTGCCAATCCGAAGGTTGTTGCTAATCGCGGGCGGGTTGCTATTCAACGGGGACCGCTGGTGTATTGTTTCGAGCAATGCGACAATGAAGTGCCGGTGCTGCAAATCAAGTTACCCCGCAATCCTGTTTTTACGGAAGAATTCAAAGACATCGGTTTGCCCGGCGGTCAAAAAGTCGTGGTGTTGAAGTGCAAAAACATTGACGGCAAGGAACTGACGGCAATACCGTATTTTGCGTGGGACCACCGTAAGCCGGGAGCGATGGCGGTTTGGGTGCGGCAGCAGGGATTGAGCAAGAAAAACCCGCCGTCCACCGGCGATGCACTTTACGCTGTGTTGGCGGACAAAATGTTAACGGCAGACGAAGAGGACGAGATTGAACCGACGGTAACGGCATCGTTTTGTCATCCGGGAGATACGCCCGATGCGGTGATTGACGGTTTAGAGCCGAAAAATTCCAATGACCACAGTATTCCGAGAATGACGTTTTGGAACCGCAAAGGAACGAAGGAATGGCTAGAGCTGGACTTCGGCAAAACACAAAAGGTATCAAAATCGTCAATATATTGGTTCGATGATGCTGCCCGCAATGGCGGCTGCCGGATTCCGAAAAGTTGGACTTTATCATACCGAGACGGCAGCGATTGGAAGGTATTGAAAACGGTTGACGCTCCCAAAAAGGATGCTTACGATGTCATCGAATTCGATGCCGTGGAAACAACGGGTTTGCGAATCGACATTCAACTCCAAACCGGTTTCTCCGGCGGTGTACTGGAATGGAAAACGGAATAGGCAGGAGCGCAACGCCTTATCCTTACCACACTTTCGGTTTGCCTTCGGGTTGAATGACTTCGATGTTCCTGCCGGATTGCAGAATGACGTACAAACCGTGTTTCAGGGCATAATCCCGGACGTTGTCATCGATAACGCCTCCGCCGACAGCCGCTATGAATTGGCGTTTGTCATTACGATAGTCGGCATACAAGCGGTATTTTTTTATACGTTCAAGATGGTCTTTGATGTCGTCAATCGTCAATTTTGTTTTGACTTCAACTAGCAGTGCGTAATCGCCGTTTTCGAGGAATAAATCAACTTCGCCGTGAACATCGATAGCGTCTTCTCGAAATGACATACCGCGTCGGCTGCATTGGGTGAACGTGTATCCTAATTCTTGGAACAGATGAACGATTCCGCCTCTGACCATTGTTTCGATGAGTTCGCCGATGCGGTCGCCGAATTCAGCGAACCGCTTGTTCCAATTCTTTTGTTCTTTTTTGCGTCTCTCTTCGGCTTCTTTTAGAGAGAGACGTAGTTCTCTTATCTGTTTATCTGTTTTACGTGACTGTTTCTCTGTTTCACGGAACAGAGCCATCATTTCTTCGAAAGTCGGGACTGGTGCGTTGGACATTGGAAAATCTCCTGTTTGGCATTTGATTATAATGCTCGCATTCTACCACAAAGAACAGAAAAGGCAATACTGAAACCGGCGTACCGGCTAAATGCCCCATAGTTACGGCAGCTCAAACTCTCCAAACAACGGACTCTCATAGCCGCCGCGCCGGCGTGTAAGGTACTCATCCGCAATGCTGCGTGACGCTTGTTTTTCTGCAATCTGGGCTTGTACTGAACGAATCCGGTTTTCCGCTGCCGCCCAAGCGAGAAGGATATTATGGAGTGCCGATTCCTTATTTAATTCCCCCTGCTGTTGATAGACAGTCCGCACCAGTTTGCGCAAATACTCCTGATATTGCTCCTGCGCCTTCGGCAGCATCGGATTCTTTGGATTCTGACTGTCGTGATGCAGCGCAATGACCACTATCGTTGCGACGTGTCCTGCCCGCCAATACTCGTGTTGAACATCATAAACACGCGGAAACAGTTCCGCTGCAAATTCCGCTTCGCCGTTTTGTGCGAGCATTTCTAGCAGTTGGAGGTTGCTTTCGGTATTCCCGGACAACTTCTGATTTGCATATATTTCCTTTCCCGGCTCATTACCGAAAAGATCAATCTTGATGGCGTTCAACGCTTTGTCCTTTTCGCCGAGTTCCGTAAAAATCCGTGCTAACTGATAAGCAGCAGAATAACCCGGTTCTACCTTCGCAGACCGAAGCAATTCCAACGCCTCATTGAAACGCTTTTTAGCATTTTCTTTTTCAAGATAAATGTACTCCATTTTGCCAATCGCTCCCAAAACACTTGCCCTATTGAGCGGCGAGGTTTCCTTTTCGATTACCGCTGCAGCTTTATCGAGCAGCATTCTCATTGCCGCTGTGTCTGGTTCAAAGGGGGCTCTTCGCCGCTCCCATTTTTCTGCTTCTTGTTGCTCAACCCCTTCCGCCGATTTGATGGCAAAGGCAAGGTCGAGATAGTAGTACGACGAATTGTACACTTCCATCAATCGCCGCTCTGGATACTCGGCATAAAACCGCTGTAAATCCAATTCGTAAAACTCCGCGAGCCACTGTCTTCGGTAATCCGCGACGGTTTCATGGTCAGTGGCGATGTTGAGTAGAACCCGCGCCGCGTGATGCGGTGAATCAATCTCCTCTACAATTTTCATTGCAGAGTCACGCAAATCATTCCAATACAGGAGCGAGATGAGCGCGGAGTACCGCTCCAGCCGTATTTGGGGGTTAGCGGTCTTTTTGATTTCAGCGCGGTATCTGTCCAGAAGCGTTTCGACCTGCTTCGAGTTTTGCTTTCTTCCGGCTTCGTCGTGCAAAAGGTCGTCAAGTAACGCCAGATAACCGATAAAGGGAAAGGTCTCCGGCGTAGGGTCCGGTTTGTACAAACCAGACACCAACACCACACGCACCGGCGGCGGTATAAGAGCATCGATGATTTCCAATGCCTTCTCTCCGTCGCCTGCCCGTTGATAAGCCCGCGCCAAAGAAATCAGCATAAAGGATTTCACCACATTCGGACGTACCAATTCGATGATTTTTTCGGCGTTGTCCAATTTGTTTCGTGCAATAGACATAACAAACAATGTCTGCAAAAACCGTACTCTATCAACGGTCTCCGGTCTTCCAGAACTGTTTGGTCTATCACGGAACGTTATTTTCGAGTATGTTTCCATTGCTTCATCGAACAGTCCGCAGCGCAGTTGGAA
>WRCR01000046.1 GCA_009783865.1 Planctomycetaceae bacterium
AAGGGCGCAACTCGAACCGCTGCTTGACGAATTGAAACGGCAGCCGCGGACTCCTTCGACGCAAAAACAACCGGAGTCAGCAAATCGTTTTCCTGAAATCTGGACGGTCGGTGATGAAGTGTCCGAGATTGCTTCCGCGATTGCGGAGAACGTTGTCGTTCTTCATAAGACAACGGCGGAAGAGATAGCGGAAAAGGTACGCTGTCATCGTCCGGCGGTTCTGCTTTGGAACGCCGATTTATGGGGACGCAACACAGCACCGCAAGTTGCCGCTCTTTTGGAAACGGGACTGTGTGCGGACTGCACTTCACTGGAAGTAGTGAACGAGGAAATCGAATTGACGTTGAATATGTACCGTCCTGCATTGGAAGGCAGCATTATGGCTCAAGTCCGCTGCCGGACTCGTCCCATCATGGCAACGGTTCGAATTCCCAATAGCGGCGGCAGCTTGGTCATCGGCTGCGGTCGCGGTATCGCAAACTGCTTTGATAAAGTGAAGTGCTTTGCCGAACAATACGGTGCGGAACTTTGTGCTTCACGCGGGCTGGTCGATATGAGAATCGCTTCTTATGAAATGCAAGTCGGGTTGACAGGCAAACACATTTCGCCCGATGTTTATATTGCCGTAGGAATTTCCGGCAGCGTTCAACACCTTTGTGCTGTCGAAACGGCAAGAACGATTATTGCCGTCAATCCTGACCGAGGCGCAAGAATTTTCGATTACGCCGATTACGGGATTGTTGATGCGTTTTAGAATGTGCGCGGGGGCTAAAGCCCACCGCCTCTTTAACTTGCGCAAAGCCGCACTTGTTTTGCGGAAAATTGTAGTTGACTTTTTACAGCGTAACAAACAAAATTACCTTGGAGTTTTTTTACAAGCCATTACACCATATAAAATTGGAGATTATTATGGACGACATTGATTTTGGATATTTGGAATCGACGCTGGAAGTTCTCCGACTCGTTGAAAAAGAACAGCAGGAAAACATCGAAAAAGCCGGTGCTCTTATGGCTGATGCCATTGCCGCAGACCGGCTGATTCATGTTTATGGCGGCGGCGGTCACACTACACTCGTCATGGGCGAAATGTTCTTCCGCGCAGGCGGATTGGCAAACATCAATCCCGTTATGGAAACGGGGCTGTCCGTTTTCAATCAGGCGTTGAAGTATCTTGAACTGGAACGCTGTGTCAATTACGGACGGAGCATCGTCAAGTATTTCGATTTGCAAAAAGACGATTTGCTGATTATTTTTCACAACATCGGCATCAACGCAGCAACGATTGACGCTGCGCTGGAAGCGAAAGAAGCCGGTGCGCTGATTGTCGCTGTCAGTTCATCTTTCTGGCAGAACGAGATGGCTCCAGACCATTTCATTCGGCATCCGAGCGGCAAGAACTTGTTCGATATAGCCGACGTGTGCATTGACGACTATAACTGTGTCGGCGATTGCGTGGTGACAGTTCCGGGCTTCGACACACCGATTGCTCCGAATTCAAATCTCGTGGATTTTTACATCGCTCACCGTCTCGAAATCGAGGCAGTGAAACAGTGCGTTGCCCGCGGAGTTGAACCGCCTATTTGGCGCAGTGCCAACGCACCCGGCGGCGATGCCTTCAATGTGCAATTCGTCAAGAAGTATAAGCCGAGGGTAAAGATGCTATAGGGACCCGTTTCACTAACTTCAAAACAAAACACCAAATGCACATGACACCAATTTTTCGCAGAATCGTTTTCACTTCGATTCTCTGTTATTTCACGTTTGTTTCGTCCGTATTTTCGCAGATTCGGTTGTCGGACGACAATTTTCTCGCTCCTCCGAAAGAGCAAAAAGTTGCGCTGACCGAACCTTTCACGAAGAACATGAAAGTCGGCAACACTGCGTTCAAGGTTCACAGCGACGGCTGGAAGTCGTGGAGCAAAATTGGACAGTGTATCGAAAACGATATGATACGTCTTGATGCAACCGAGGAAAAACCATCGGCGGTCTTGTTTCAAACGCTGACGTTTGACCCGCCGATTAAATTTCCCATTGCCCTTTCGGCAAAGTGCAAAGGCGGCATCGTGAAATTAAATCAAGATTGCGCCCTTTATCTCGATGTGTTTTACGATGACGACACGCCGCTCTGGGGACAGGCGGTGAACTTTCCTGCCGGAAATTACGATTTTCGTGAGCAGGAAAACAGTTTTCAGCCGGCGAAGCCCGTCAAGAAAATCTTGGTTCATGTTCTGCTCCGAAAGGCACAAGGAACCGCTTGGTTCGATGACGTATATGTCGGGATTCGCCCCTTGAAGCCGGTTCGTTTTCAGGTTATCGGCGGGCTTTTCGGACGAGGAAGTGGTGCTGCCGTCATACGGACGAACAGAGCAGACCTCGAATCAAACCTTCGGCTGGATTTTGTGCCAAAAGACGGCATATCGTTTATGTCGACATCGTTTAGTGAACCCTTGCTTTTGTTCACTCAGACCGATTCCGAAGTTGACAGGTTAAACATAACCTGCCGCTCTTCGCTGCGCGGTGTTGAAGCCGTTGTTGCAGAGGAAATAGTTGACATTGCCCCTTGCGATGCCGGTCGGGGATACTGCGTTTGGACGACAACTTCGATGGAACGCATCTTTCCGTACAGTTTGCCGCGGGTGAAGTCGGATTTGGGCGGGGCAAAATTTTCCGAACTAAATAGCCCGGAGGAAAAAGCGGAACTCCGCAAGCGGTTGGAAAAACCGGCGGCTTCCATCGAACTTGCCCGAAATGAATACGAGAGTTTTCAAGTCGGAATCCTTTCACCGAAAACGCTCAACGATGTCGAAGTCGTCTTATCCGATTTGGTGTCAACCGCCGATGTGAATAGCCGTATCGAATCAAAACATCTCGATTGGAAATTGGTCGGTTTCATAAAAGCAGACCAAATCAGGAAGCATCCGGCGGATACCGAAGGCGGACCGGGCTGGTGGCCTGACCCGCTTCTTCCGGTTGAACGTTTCGATGTACCGGCAGGGCAAACGCAGCCGATTTGGGTGACGGTTTATGTTCCGAAAGGAACGAAACCGGGAACCTACAGCGGAACAGTTTCGCTGGTACCGAAGAATGCTCTAAAGGCGGAAATCCCGATAACCGTCAAGGTCTGGAACTTGGAACTTGCCGATGAAGGACATTTTCAGAATGCCTTCGCTATGATGAACGGTTTTTTTGAAAAGGTTTATTCGATGAAACCGGTAACGCCGGAACTTCGCAAGAGATACGGCGATTTCATGCTCAAACACCGGTTGACACCTGAAGGCGATATTACCCGCACTGATTTGCCGGTCATTGAAGAATTGGAGTATTACCGCGGACGCGGTTTGGGAACGTTCAATATCTTGAACATGGTCAAAGAACGGGGCGACGCTACTTGGATGTGCAATTCGCCGTTGAATGTTTATACGCCGGAATTCAAGGAGAAAATGCTCAATCGGCTGAAACCGCACATCGAAGAACTGCGCAAGCACGGCTTGTCCAAACAGGCGTACATTTATACCTTCGATGAACGGAAGGAAGATTATGCTGACGTGATGCGGGAATACTTCGGTATGGTTAAAGAACACTTCCCGGAGGTGAAGACGTTCACGACTTCTTATTTTGTGCATACACTTGAAAAGATGCGTGAGATGAACGTTGACTGGACTTGTCCTGTCACAAGCCGCTATAATTTCGAGGAAGCGGAAAGGTGCCGCAAAGACGGACGGCAGGTTTGGTCTTACATCTGCTGCGGTCCCAACCAGCCGTATGCTAACGTCATGTTCCGATTTCCGTTAATTGAATCGCGTTTGCTCTTCTGGCAGTCGTTCCATGAAAAATTCGACGGACTCCTCTATTGGGGTGTGAACTATTGGTCGCAAAAAGGAAACGTTCCCATTGACCCCAAGAAGGGACCTTATCTCGACTGGTCGGCAATGTTGGACATCGGCGGTCCTATCTACGGCGATGGTCATCTGCTTTACGCGGGAATTGACGGTCAACCCATCGGCAGCATCCGCCTAGCGAATCTCCGCGATGGTTTGGAGGACTATGAATACCTTTATCAAGTACGGGAAAAGCACAAAGGAAATTGGGATAAAGCCCGCGAATTGTGTCGGGAAATCGTTCCGAGTTTGACCGAGTTTTCACGTAATCCGTCCGATTTATATCAACAGCGCAGGGAGGTTGTACGAGAGTTGGGAGCCGGAGTACCGGCTAAATAAGAGCCGCTGCGCAAATTTGTATTTATTTTGCGGAAAATTGTAGTTGACTTTTTATATTGGAATGGACAGAATTAAATCAGCATGATTTTTTTAGACTGCACATTTTTCGGAACATTATAACATCATGGAAAACAAGGAAACCACCACAATCCTGCCGCAGCAGCCGCAGCGTTTGTCATCGATAGATGCTTTTCGCGGCTTCGTCATGTTCCTGATGCTGGCGCAAATACTCAAACTGAGTAAAGTTGCCAAAGAGTTTGCCGCAGACGAAACATACGTCGGCGGAATTTGGCGGTTTTTATCTTTTCATCAGACGCATGTCGAATGGACGGGCTGCTCACTGCACGACATGATTCAGCCGGGGTTCACATTTTTGGTCGGTGTTGCGCTGCCGTTTTCCATTGCCGCCCGAATAGCACGGGGACAAACCTTCAACAAGATGGCGGTTCACGCTTTCATGCGGGTTCTCATCTTGATTTTACTCGGCGTTTTTCTCCGTTCACAGTCGAGCAGTCAGACGAACTGGACTTTTGAAGACACGCTGACTCAAATAGGACTCGGCTACGGCTTCGTGTTTTTACTCGGTTTTAGTACGCTTCGGGCGCAAATCGGTGCTTTTTTTATAATTCTTATCGGCTATTGGACGGCTTTTGCTGCATATCCGTTGCCGGGGTCGGACTTCGATTGGACGAAAACCGGCATTACCGCAGAGTGGGAACATAACGCTATCGGATTCGCCGCACACTGGAATAAGAACACGAACTTGGCGTGGGCATTCGACAACTGGTTTATGAACCTGTTTCCGAGAAAAGCACCATACGAATTCAACAGCGGCGGCTATCAAACGCTCAATTTTATTCCGACCATAGCGACCATGCTTCTCGGTCTTTTTGCCGGAAACATTTTACGGAGCAATCAAAGCAACGAAAAGAAAATCGGGATTTTCCTTCTGCTCGGCGTTGGGTGTTTAACCGCTGGCTGGCTCTGCGGTTATCTGGGCATCTGTCCCGTCGTAAAACGAATTTGGACACCGGCTTGGATGCTTTACAGCGGCGGGATTTGCTTCCTTTTCCTGACCGGTTTTTTCCTGCTGGCTGACGTTCTCCGATGTAAGAAATTGTTTTTCCCGCTGATGGTTATCGGCGCAAACTCGATTGTTGCCTACTGTATTGCCAACACGCGCATACACGGCTATTTCATTGCGAACCTGAAAATTCACCTCGGCAATGATTATTTCAAATCTTACGGCGAATGTTACGAACCGCTTTTCCTCGGAGCGGTAGTGCTGCTCATAACCTGGCTGATTCTCTTTTACATGTACCGAAATAAAATACACGTCCGCATTTAACCCTTATTCATAGAACCATGAACTCAAACACACTTGTTCCCCACGATTGTTTTCTTGCGCTGACATCGAAGTACTCCGTTTCGATTCCAGAGAAGTGGAAACTTGAATTTTGTACTGAAAACGCTTGTGCCGAAAAACAGGGCGGCGTTTCCCTCTGGTGTATTCAGAACGGAAGCACCGGCTGTATTCCGCTTTTCCCTTGGCGAAGTGAACGCCGCTTCATTGAATTGCAGCGGATAGTCGATACGAAAACGCTGGAAGATGTCGTCTTGTGCCGCTTCTCCTGCGTGACCGATAATTCGTCAACGCTGAACCGAATTTTGTATCAGGAATTTGACCTGCTGGAATGGATTATCGGTTCGCCGATTGTTTCTGTTTCTGCTGCAACAAACGGAAATCAATTTTCAAACGTTTTAGTTCGGCTTGAAAACGGGACTATTGCAAGCGTAGAAGCGGGAACTACGCTGCCGACCGGCACGGAAACGCTTGACCGTCATGAACTGATTGCCCGGCGCGGTGTCGCTTCGGACAGGGTAGTTGACACGCACATTCCGCAGCAGTCCGTTTATCTGTTTGACAAGAACGGTGTGCAAAGTTGGACGGATACCGACGCAGAACTTTTCGGATTGAGCAACGGAGAAATCGATGCTGTCCGCGCTGCCTTCGAGTTGGCAAAAAATCCGGCGATGACTGAATCGAACATAACACGGCATAAACATTTGCTCGAACTTGTGCAGCAACTTAATAACGAAACTTAACTTTTTCGATATATCGAGATGACGAATTTCTTTTTTCTCGCATCGTTCTTTCTTGCAAGTGCCGTGTCACTTCCCGAAGGCGGTACGCCGGTGTTTTCGGACAATCCGATTGCCTCGCTGCCTGCGGTTCGTGAACATCAATTCGGCACATTAAAGAAGATTGAACTGACCGATGAGGATTCCCGAAAGAACGGCATCCGGCAAGCCATCCGTTGTGAAATCACCGGACAGCCGCAGCAATCGTGGGATATTCAGTTCCAGTTTCGGATTACCCGCAAGGTGGTAAAGAACGAAGTACTTCTTGCACGATTTTGGGCACGCTCTATCGATGTTCAAACAGAAACGGGCAGTGCCGTCATTCGTCCGCTTTTTGAAATGGCAGGACCGCCGCACAACAAATCGCTTAGTGTCGATTTAACTATCACGCCGGAGTGGAAGGAATACTTTTTTCCGTTCAAATCGCTTGACAACTACGATGCCGGTAAAGCCGGCGGCGGTTTTCATCTCGGTTTTCCGAAGCAAACGGTTGAAATCGCCGGTTATTCGCTTCTCGGTTTCGGTGCCGGTTTCGATATGAAGAAGTTGCCGCAAACCCCTGTTACTTATGAGGGTATGGAACCCGATGCTGCGTGGCGGAAAGAAGCCGAAAAGCGAATCGAAAAAATTCGGAAAGGCGATTTGACAATAACCGTTGCCGACTCGCAGAATCAGCCGGTTTCCGGTGCCGAAGTTGAAGTCCGTATGAAGCGGCACGCCTTCGGCTGGGGTTCTGCCGTCGTTGCACAGCATATAATGCGGGAAGGCGCGGACTTTGACCGCTACCGTGAAATTATCGAAAAGTATTTTACCCGCGTCGTCTTTGAGAATGACCTGAAATGGGGTCGTTGGGAGAACGAATCAAACCGCGAAAGAACGCTGCAAGCAGCCCAATGGCTTCGAGACCGCAACATTGAGATTCGCGGTCATTGTCTCGTTTGGCCCAGTTGGAGACATATACCGCGTGACGTTGAAACACTGGCAAACGATAAAGACGCTTTGCGCCGCCGCATTGACGAACATATCAAGCATGAAGTCACCACAATGAAGGGGTTGCTTGTCGATTGGGATGTTATCAATGAGCCGTACAATAACAACGATGTTATGAAGGTTCTCGGTGACGAAGAAATGGTGCGCTGGTTCAAATTAGCGCGGCAATACGATCCGAAGGTTAATCTTTATCTGAACGATTTTGCGATTCTTACCGGCGGCGGAAAGGATACGGCGCACCAAGACCACTTTGAGAAAACGCTGAAGTTTCTCAAAGACAACGGTGTGCCTATCACCGGTTTGGGTATGCAGTCGCATTTCGGCGGAGCGGCAACACCGCCGGAAAAGATGCTGCAAATCCTTGACCGCTTCGCTAAACTCGGTCTCGACATTTCCATTACCGAACACGATATTGAATCCAGCAACGAAGAGTTCCAAGCCGACTTTACCCGCGACTTTTTGATAACGACTTTCAGTCATCCGTCGGTTGTAGCGATACTCGGCTGGGGTTTTTGGGAGAGGTCTCATTGGAAACCCAATGCCGCATATTATCGGGCTGACTGGTCAATCACTCCGGCGGGGCAAGTGTGGCTCGATTTGGTAACGAAAAAGTGGTGGACGAATGTTGACGGCAAAACTACCGCCGACGGAACCTTTAACACAAGGGGCTTTCTGGGCAACTATGAAATCGCCGTGAAAAAAGACGGAAAAACCAAAACCGTCGAGGCAACAATTCCAAAGGAGGGGACTGTGGTCAAAATTACGTTGTAGCAAAGGGAACGTTAAGAGATTTACATACCTTAACCCATTAACCACCTTAACCCATTAACCTAAAAACCTATTAAAAAATGAAACCTATTAAAATTGCTATTTTGTCATTGACACATGGACATACCCGCAAGTACTATCAAACGCTTCGGGATTCACCGAAACTCGATTGGGTCGCCGCCTGCGGTGAAAACGAAGATGTCCGCGCACTGTTCAAACGCAGTGTCGAAGGCGTTCCCTGTTATGCCGACGAAAATGAAATGTTCGACAAACATCCCGACATTGAAGCGGTCGTTCTCGCATCGGGAAACAGCGAACATCTTCGTCAAACGAAGCTGTGCGCCGAGCGCGGTATTCACGTCCTTTCGATGAAGATTCCGACCTTCGACCCGGCAGAGTATGACGAAATGATTCGACTAGTCGACAAGTCCGGTATCGTTTATCAAATCGAGTTGGAAATGCACTACAATCCGGTGATTTACCGTATCAAAAAACTTGTCGAAGAAGGTGCGATTGGGAAAATCGTTGCGTTTCAGGCGACGAACATTACACTTTCGCCGGTTTGGGCGTTCCCTTGGCAGGGTGTGCCGGAATTGAGTTACGGCAAACGGGTTCCCATCGCCGAAGGCGACCATCGTTTTCGCGGCGGCGCACTTTGCGACCATCCGCATATTTTCGATATGATACGCTGGCTGACCGGCAGCGACTTCGATTATGTCCGCGCCGAAGTTGGTCCGAACATCCGCACCGACTTGCAAGTTGAAGACGTTATCCTCGTTGCCGGAAAAATGAAAGACGGCACGACTTTCCTGCTTGACCCGTCGTGGTCGCGGCTTGAAGAACGACTCAAAGTTCCGGGACCGGGCTGGGAAATCTTTCCGAAACGCATGGAAGTCAACATGATGCTGCACGGCGAAAAAGGCGTATTGTCCGCCGACTGTTTCGGTCCGAATGTGTATCATAACGGTGCGCCCAATGACCGCTACACCGTTCAATATACCTACTTCGATGAATGGATAGGTATGGTGGACGAGTTCACGGACTGTATCCGCAGCGGCAAAACGCCGAAAATCAACCTGCGCTGGCATCGGCAGAGCATCGATGCTATGAACGCTTGTTATGAAAGTGTCGCTAAACGTAAAAATGTTTCAATATCGTAAGTTATAACTATGCAATATAAGTGGGAATTAATCGGGTGGCTTTGGCTGGCATATTTTTTCAATCAAGCCGACCGAGCGATTTACAATGTCGTCTTGCCGCAACTCAAAGCCGAACTTGGACTAACCGATGTTCAAGCCGGTTTAGTCGCTTCGATTTTTCTTTGGACTTACGCTCTGCTGGTTCCCGTCGCCGGTTATTTGGGTGATGTCTTCCGGCGAAAATCAATCATCTTCTGGAGTTTGCTGTTCTGGAGCGCGGCAACCATATTGTCGGGATTTTGTATGGGGTTATTCACGCTGATACTTTTCCGCAGTTTGGCAACCGGCGGCGGTGAAGCGTTTTACTATCCGTCTGCCAATTCGCTCATCAGTCAGTATCATCACAAGACGCGTGCCTTGGCGATGTCGATTCACCAGACCTCGCTCTACGTCGGCATCGTTTCCAGCGGTTTGATTTCCGGCTGGATTGCACAACATTTCGGTTGGCGAATGGCGTTTTTCTGCTTTGGTTCTTTCGGCATACTGCTGGCACTCCTGATTCTCTGGCGTGTCCGAAATGACAAACCGTCTAAAATGACGGAAGAATTATTGGAAGAGGTGTCAAAAAATGAACCGGAACAAGAAGCACCTCCAAAACAGAACGAGCAGCCAGTCGTACTTTCGCAAGCCCTCAAAAGTATCTTTGCCGCTCCTTCGGTTTGGGCGATTTGGATTGCCTTTGCAACGGCGAACTTCGTGTTCGTGGGTTATCTGACTTGGACACCTACGTTCCTGTTCGAGAAGTTCGGAATGTCGCTGACAGGGGCAGGTTTTTCGTCAATGTTTTGGCATCATGCAGGTGCTTTTATCGGTGTGCTTGCCGGTGCGCACATTTCTGACCGTCTTGCCTTGAAACGGTTGAGTGCCCGGCTGGAACTGCAAATACTCGGTCTGGTTTTATGCGCCCCGTTTGTATTGCTGCTGGCTCTTGCGGACAACGTGGTTTGGTGCTACGTCGGCTTGGCAGGATTCGGACTGTTTCGAGGAGTGTATGAATCGAATCTCTTTGCGTCTCTGTTCGATGTGGTCACCCCTCGTTATCGGGCAACAGCAGTCGGACTGATGCTGTCGGTCTGTTTCGTGTTCAGTGCGTTTGCTCCGCTAGTGATGGGCTATGCCAAGGAAAATTACGGGTTGACAACAACCTTCGCCTGTTTGGCTCCGATTTTTGCTGTGTCTGTCGCCGCATTGGCGTTGTCTAGATTGTTATGGCTTCGGCGTGATGCAGCCGCGGCAGCAGAACCCGATACAATCGAGAAACAATAACTGCGCAAACTTGTATAGATTTTGCGGAAAATTGCACTTGATTTTTCCGTGAAATTGATAGACAATGAGAGGATGACAATGGGGTGTACTATCATGACTTCGTGTTTTGATGTATGCCTAAAGATTATTTCTTAATCCAAATGGAGGTTAGTAATGGAAAAAACACAAACTAGTTTAGGTAATTTGGGGGGAAACGAATTAAATGATAGCCAGAAGCGTAAGCGACCGGCATTCACCCTCGTTGAACTTTTAGTCGTCATCGCCATCATCGGCGTTCTCATCGCTTTGCTTTTGCCTGCTGTTCAAGCCGCCCGTGAAGCCGCAAGACGAATGCAGTGCAGCAATAACTTCAAACAAATCGGAATCGCTCTCCACAACTACCACGACACACAGGAATCCTTTCCTTCCTCCGGTAAGAAGTTCGGCAATTATAACGAAACTTATGCGGCTGGTACACCGACAGGTTGGGCTGGAGGATACACTGGACTTCATTGCTTCAACACTACGGTTGACCTGCTTCCGTACATGGAGCAGTCAGCCCGATACGACGAAATGCTGAACTACGCCAAAAACGCAACGTCGTATGATGCTCTTACCCAACGTCGTACATCGCTGACAGAAAAGATGTCAGCAATACTATGCCCGTCAGACCGAAATATCGCCCTTCCGGGTTACAGCGGTGCTGACCCTTCACTTGCCAGGAGCAGCATCGTCTATAGTATGGGCGATGGCATGGGGAACACCGAGGTAGCCTATTTTTATTATACTCAAGTACCTACGACACGTCAGCCCCAGGATAGAGGCATGTTCCACCTTTACCATTTCAAGCCCATTTCCGCTTGTATCGATGGTACCTCTAACACGGTTGCTGCTGCGGAACGATGCGGAGCACGTACAGGCAACGAACTAACAGTTAAGGCAGGGCTTTATCCCGGCGATGTCAGCATGAGAGAAACCGACTTGGGCAATAAAGCGTCGTCCATGTTTCCAAACAAATGTTTGGAGAACGCATACGACCCCGCCGACCGCACACTTATAGCTAAATTCGCCGGCGGTCATTGGCCCGGTTGTATATGGTTCTCGGGACGGACAACTTACAATTCCTTCCATACGGTTTTGCCTCCGAATGCGCCTAGTTGCTACAGCGACACCGTCACCGTGATTGTCGTATCGGCGACGAGTTACCATAGCGGCGGAGTCAACGTATCACTGTTGGACGGAAGTTGCCGCTTCATTTCCGATACTATTAACACCGGTGATTTATCCGTGGGGCGTCCTATGACGGGACCATCGCCTTACGGCGTTTGGGGGGCATTGGGAACACCCGACGGCGGCGAAAGTTCAACTCCGTAAAAAGGCATCGTTCAGAAATAAAAAATTACATACAGGAGAACAAAAATGAGAACAAATGACAGATATGCTTTTACACTTGTAGAACTTTTGGTCGTTATAGCGATTATCGGCGTGTTAATTGCGCTGCTTTTGCCTGCCGTTCAAGCAGCACGTGAAGCCGCAAGAAGAATGCAGTGCAGCAACACATTCAAACAGATAGGTGTCGCTCTGCACAATTACCATGATGCTTGCCAAACCTTCCCGGCTGGGGCGTTTAAATTCGGAAAATACAACATTGACTCTATGATAGGGCAAGCCGGTCCCTTTGGCGGCGGAGTCGGTACGCATCCGTTATGTGCAACCTTTGCTCTGCTTCCGTACATGGAACAACAATCCCGTTACGATTTAATTCGGGAGCGGGCTTTTGACCCTGCAACGCAAGACAGCAATGATTTTCTCACACGCTTTGAGGGCAACACCGGCAAGATTTCTGCAATTCTGTGTCCGACTGACCCGAGCAGTAACACGCCCGGCTATAACGGCGCGGCACCGGCGATGGCTCGCTCAAGCGTTGTTTATTGCTTGGGTGACGGCACGGGCGGTGCCCTCGACGCACCGTACATGCACACGTCTTATAGAACTTCACCGGCGCGCCGCTGCGAAAACCGGGGAATGTTTCACCTCTACGTTTGGAATTCGACATCGGCATGCAGCGACGGAACCTCGAACACGCTCGGTGCCTCGGAACACTGTCAAACAGAAGTCGGGAACGATGTCAAGGTTAAGGTCGGACTTTACAGTGGAACCAGTGCGATGCGGGAGACGGCTATCAGCGATAATCCTCTCGCTCCTTCGTCAATGATTCCGAACACCTGTCTTCAGAACGCACCAAGTGCCGGAGACCGTACTATACTGAATAATTATGTCGCAGGTCATTGGCCTGGCGGAATTTTTCATTCAGGACGAGCGTTTTATTACGCATTTCACGCTGTTCTTCCGCCTAATTCGCCTGACTGTAGGTCTGATGCCAGTTCCGTGATGGTGAGGTCTGCGAGCAGTTATCATAGCGGCGGCGTGAATACCGTGATGATAGACGGAAGTTGCCGCTTTGTTTCCGATACAATCAACTGCGGCGACTTAAGTGCAAAACGCCGTGCTGAAGGAAAGTCGCCTTACGGCGTTTGGGGCGCGCTGGGAACACCTTCCGGCGGCGAAAGTGTTTCGTTGTAGTTAAATAGTGAATAGTGGGAAATAAATAATTCCATAAAGGAGAATGAGTATGTATGATAGATACGTTTTGTTATCATTCGGTATAATTCTGACGTTATTCCTGACCGGCTGTAGTGGTCAACCGAAGCCGGACGGTATGCCGCCGCTGCATCCGCTGACAATCACGGTGACCCAAGAGGGCAAGCCGCTGGCAGAAGCGTCAGTATCGCTGCATCCAATCGGCGGCGAACATTCATGGAGTTCCGGCGGCTTGACGCAATCCGACGGTTCGCTGGTCATATACACTTACGGAAAATATGCCGGTGCGCCCGCAGGAAAGTTCAAAGTCACGGTCGATTGTGTGACATCTGACCCGCCTGCACCTAAAAATGTGACGATGGAAGAATTGGACGCTCACAATAAAAAACATCCGGCGTTCCGAATTGTACCGCTTCAATACACGGAAAAAGGAAAGACACCGCTGGAAATTGAAGTTGTAAAGGGAGCAAACAAAATCACCCTCGACATACCCGAAAAGGTCAAACTTTCGATGGGCGGCCCCCCGTAATGTTAAATGATTTGCAATCTCACGATTGCGTCACTGCTAATCAACCCACCGCCGTTGATACAACAGCCATTCCGTTACTGTTAACAGTAATGCGGCCAGGGCAAACCAAAACCAAATCGGACGGATGCCGGTGCGCAGTGCCGCCGTGTCAGGCGTTTGAGCATAAAATGACTCTTGCGCAAACCGGAGATTGCTGGATTCGCTGTTTGTCAAATTACAGGCAATTTTCAAGACCGGGGGGCTTACGCCCCCCGGTTCCGTTATGCTCCCCGGTTCATGAAGTTCCCAAACACCGCACTCTGGGGTTTTCGCCGAAAAGTGCTGTGTCGTTATTTTCGTTATTGGTCTTCCGTCCATCGTGTGAAATTGTTATACTTTTTCCAGAAGTATTCATTCATGGAGGAAGTTATGAAATCACGTCCAGAT
>WRCR01000047.1 GCA_009783865.1 Planctomycetaceae bacterium
AAATTCCACACGAATTGAGAGAACTGCTATGAGAAAGACCTTACTCGCATCAGTAACCGTCGTGGTTTTATGCGCCGCATTGTTTAGTATCATATTCGTTGTTTTCGTCAGAGAGCTGCCGCAAACACAACGAGAGCCGCCGACTGCGTCGCCGGTTGTTACCGGACGCTTCGTTCAAGAATCGGGTGAACCCATTCCGAAAGTTGAGATTGTGTTTCGCTGGGAAGAGGCACGCAAAGCCCCTGTTTTGTCGGACAAAAACGGACAATTTTCCTTTCCGGTCAGCAAAGAAGAACGTGTGGTCGTACTCGCACGACACGAAAATTTTGTCTTCAAGCGATTCATCGTGAAAGAACAAGAAGACGACCGCAGCGAAATTCCGCTGGGAGACATCGTTCTCAAAAGCGGTTTCAAACCGGCGATTCAAGTTCTCGACAAAAAGGGCAAGCCGGTCAACAATGTTTGGGTCCAACTCGACACAGTGATTTCGCAGGAGGAATTGGACGCACAAAACAGGGAGACACAAGCGGAACAGGAAGCACGAACGAGAGTTGGTATAACGGCAGCAGAAATAGATATGCTCATGAAGGAAAGAATGGAGCGGGAACGCAGCCGTTCAAATGATGTGCTGGATAGGGCGCATTTTAGGCAATATGCATTTAGGGAAGCGTTGACCAATGCCAGCGGCAAGGCGGTTCTTGGTCCCGTGGAAGCAGGAAACTTTTTTGCCCGCGTTGTTGACAGACCATCTCACAACGGTCTGTTTTTCAGGAACGACGATAAATTGTTCGTTCTCGCTCGTGTTGCCAAATTTCAATCGTCGGCAAGACCTATCAAAGGGGTGTATGAAGCGGCGGCACTCACTCTGTCGCCGGATTCACCAACGGCAGCGATTCAAGCGGTGGAATCCATCAATGTTACTGTCCGCTTTTCGGGTACAGCCGCTCGCGGACGTACAGCGATAGGAAGCATTAGCGGCGGACGAGATAAAGAAGTCAGCCCTGATTTTTCCGAAGCGACATTGTCAACGCTTTACCAGAACAGGTCTCTTGACAAGGATAAACTGCTGTTTGCAATTCCGCTTCGATTGCAGGAGGCGACTCTCAGTCCCAGCGTGATACAGTCCGGTGCTGCTTATCGGGAGTATCAAAACGAACTCGCTTACCGCTGCTTCATTGACGGCAAGGAAATTGAGCAGAAACGTCGGGCATGGTCGTATAGTTTTCCAATAGAACCGTTTGACGGCGACAAGGAGATTCAAATCGCCGTCTATAAGGCACCGGTTATCACGCTTCATGCGGTTGACGAAGAGGGAAAACCAATAAAGGAATACTTTGCCGGTGCCCAATACACAAGACATGCTTCAATGCCGGAGATTTTATGGGATGCCGAAGGCGTGCGTTTCAAGAATTTTGAAAAACGTTTCCTACTGATTTGCTGGACACAGATTGCAAATAAACTGCACTATCCCTACGCTGATATGGACGTTGAGTTCGGCTGGCGGAATTTCGGCAAGGATGCTTCGAAGGTGAATGCCGACCACATTCTTCCCGATGAGGAACTGCGTTTGTACGTCGTCGCCAAGGATTACGCTGTCGCCGAACAAACTATCCCGAAATTGAAGGAAGGCGAAAAGAAGGAATTGACCATTACACTGAAACGAGAGTAAGAAATCGAGTGTTTCCTGCGGGTTCTGCTACCTTTTTTGCTACCTCTTTTTTGTCCATCCGCAATCCTGCTAGAGCGGCATAATCGCTCTCCAACACTTGACGATAATGTGCCATCGCAACCTGTTCCGTATGTCCCATTATCGCATTACAAACATGTGCCGGAAATTGATTTATCAATTCCGTTGCCCTCGATGACCTTAAGTTCATTCCCAGTTTCGGCAATACCAAGTCCACCCGCTTTGCGATTATCTGCAACCAATATGGTAAATTAAACTCCGCCGTAATATGCGGAAATATGTTAGCAAAATTCGACTTTGAAGGTGACGCGGTACCCTATTATAGCCGATTGCATTGCGATATCGTCTTTGCTACAATTATCGGCGGTTGTTTTCTCTTGTCCTCTTTCCCCTTTTAATACGATGAAACATTTATTATCTCTTTTCACTTTGCTCGCGGTAATGTTTGCAGCGAATTCACTTTTTGCGCAGCGGGACTTCTTTCACGAAACGACACTTCTTGCCCCGAAAGACACGAGTAAGACCGCTTTTCCCGCTACGGTGCTTCTTAACCTTGCCGGTGCAGACCGAAAAATGGAAGCGGGACTTTTTCCGGCAGCAGACCCGGCAACTATCGAAAAGTACCTGCCGAAAGGCGGCGCGCCTGCAAGCACCACCTCGTATGCTCTCGCAGTCGGTCAAGAGACGATTCTTTTCGACACGGGACTTGGAGACGTAAATTGGCTCAAAACCCTGAATGCACTTGTACCTATTGTCGGCAACAGAGCAAAGCCGGAAAACGTGAAGTTGATTTTGTTGACTCATTTGCACGGCGACCATGTCGGCGGACTTCTGCAAGAAAATGCCCGGCGTTTTCCCAATGCGAAGGTACTTTGCTCAAAACCGGAGTACGATGAAACACCGCCGCAGCAACTTGAAAAGTTCAAGGCAGCGTATGGTAAGGATTTTGCAGCGTTCAATTTCGATGATATTGTTTTTGAAAACGCAGAATATAAAGTCAAAATAAAAGCGTTGGACGCATCGGGACACACGCCGGGACACACTGTATTTTTGGCGGAGTTTGAGTCGGACGGAGCGGCAGTCAAAAAGTTGATAATCGGCGATTTGCTTCATGCTGCGGCGTTGCAGTTTCCTGCACCGGAAGTTTGTGCGCGGTATGATAGAGAGCCGGCAAAGGCGGTCGTTGCCCGCAAGCGGATTTTGGATTTCGCGGCGAAGGAAAAGATACCGGTGAAAGGAATGCACTTTCCGTTTCCATACGAGGGAGAGGTAGAGAAAAACGACAGCGGCGGATATGTTTTCAGAACTAACGAATAATATCTCATTTTTCATTTAGACGGTACTTCGGCTTCAAGAGCCCGTTATAAAAACAAAAACGAGACCATTAAGGTCTCGTCTCTTTTGTATCCGTTCTAAACGGAATAATAAATACACTGTACCCGTCATGAATCAAGAACTGTAAAACAGCCGAAACATCCGCCATTCCTTTATCGGAGCCAAGAGGAACGACGGGATGTTCTGAAATGTCAAACTAGTTCTTTCTTCGTTCCGATTAAAGTGCGAAGCCGTTCTGCCAACAAAGATGGGTCAAACGGCTTCTTAAACGTTTCGTTGATGCTGGAGCGGTCAAAACTCATCGAATTGCCGTCATCTGGCAACAGGGCAATAATAATGACATCCTTAAACTCGCCGCTTCTACGCAGATTTTGGCAGATTTGAACCGCGTCTGGCGGTCCAATCGAAAAATCAACGATGATGCAGTCGGGGTGAAAACTTTCTGCCTGAATACCGGCATCAAAACCGCTTGCAGCGGCGGCAACGCGGAACGATTTCTCGCCCGACAGTTCCCGTTTCAGTCCATCGACTAGAACCTCGTCTTGCGCGACCACTAAGACTTTGGCGAGAGTTTCATTTTCTAACTCTCCCAAAGGCATGCCATGTTCCTTGAGAAACTTTATCAGGTTTTCCCTCGGAATCCGGCGGTCTTGCGAGCCGGGTATGCGATAGCCCTTGAGCCGTCCAGAGTCGAACCATTTGCTGACGGTGCGCGGTGCCACCTTACAGATTTGGGCGACTTGTCCAGTTGTAAAAACCTTCATTGTAGGTACTCCGATTATTCTACATTTTTTACCGTCCCGAATGTTCTCCTTCCATTCAGGACCCAACCGCCCTCTTTAGTCCGCTATCTTCCTGCCGGCTTCCTGCCGGTTAAAATAGCGGAAATCTGGGTTAGGGCATAACGATTTCTCGCTTCTATTTTCAGGACTTTCCGGCAATTCTATCTGCGGCAGGCGAATCCCTTCATTCCTGCAGGAAAAATTATCGGCAAACAATCCAACCGAAAATAAGAAATTGTGCAAACAACATTCCTTTTGCTGCAACAAACCCTCGTACTTCGGCATACAGGAAATTCTTTGTTGAGTAATGTCGGCATTGCTTCAATCTGCCGTTTGTTTTTACGGTATTTTCTGGGAGGTTCCCGCAATAACACTCAACAAAAACGTTTCCTATGTGCTTTTTATCGGCTTTTTGCTAATAGACACTTTAGAAAGAATATCGGTCAACTCCGAAATTTATAGTAACGTATATTTTGTTAACCTTTTACCAGTAAGTCGTTGAGAAAAACCGGTTTGTATCCCCGCTCGGCGGCAAATGCAAACGCTCTGTCAAGACGTTCCCAATGGTCCGGCAGATAATTCTTGTAAAATGACCAAAAGTATTGCTCATGCGTCATCAAGTCAAGGAATTCCGCCGTGTTTGGGTCAGATACCGCTTTTTCGAGAATCGGTACAACATTAGCAAGCGGAACAGTATTGATAACCATATCCATTTTGGAAAAGACGATGCCGCTGTCCTCATCGAGAAGAAAATCGTTCCTGTTTAAGTAATCGCTGCGGAAATTGTCCATCTGATAGCATACTTGATAATTTCCGTCAGCCCGTTTGGTAAAATAACCGCTCAGAAACGTAACACCGTGCGCCGCCAGCGGCTTGTATGTCTCCGGTCGGATAGTACCCCAATGAATAACCGTTGCCGGAAGATATGTTTCCTCGCCGGCAAAGCGTTTGATTTCCTTTTCGATTTGAACGAAGTCGGCAATCAGCGTTTCCGCCGAAGCATCCTTGTACGGTTCATTAGGAAATTCCCGCTTAGCGTGGAACAACAATCGAAGCCAGTCGGCGTTGTCGCGCCATTCAGATTTGTATTTATCCGAAAACATCGAAAGATTGAAAGGTTCCCGCTCGACATTGAGACGCTGCTCATCCCCCGATGTTTCGTAGAATATATTCAAGGCAACTTTCGTCCCGTATTTCTGATGCATTTTTCGGAGATTTCCGAGAAGATAATCATCGAAAATACTTTTGTAGTTGTTCCGATGTATTTCCCGCAAACAAAAAATCGTGTCATCTATCGTGAAACGGTATCGCGGCTCGGAATTTTTTAGCCAAAGAACCTTGACCCGCGCTTCTTTCGTTTCGTTTGAAGGGGACTTCGCCTGAACGACAATGTCGTTCATTTCCTGCCGCAGTTCGATTTCCGCCTCAAATGTTTTTCCGTTTCTATGGGTAGCAATTCCGTTAATGGTCACGGCAGCATCGGACGGTGCTTCGCCGGAAACCTTGATTTTCAAGGCAACCGGTTTGCCGCTGCCGTCTTCGACAACGCCGACAACGGGCTCTTTCAATCGGCGATGCAGAACAGCACCGTTAAATGGCTGCGCTATTTGGATTCCAGTGTCCGCTGATGCCTCGGCAAACACGGCGGGAATTCCTGCGGAAATACCGGCGGTAATACCGGCAAGAGATGATAAAAAGTTGCGGCGTTTCATAGCAGTAGAGTGTAAATTGTTGTGTTAAACATTGTCAAGCCCCAACGGCGGGTCATTGATGAAAACCGGCTTGTAGCCGTGTTCGGTGACAAACGCAAACGCCCTGTCGAGACGCTCCCAATGGTCGGGCATATATCTATTGTAAAACTCCCAAAAGTATTGTTCGTGGGTCACCAAATCAAGGAGTTCCGCCGCATTCGGGTCGGCAATAGTTTTTTCGAGCGACGGCACAATGGAGTCCAGCGACACATTGTTGACAGCACCCAAGGCAAACTTGGAAAAAACTATGCCGCTGTCAACATCAAGGAGGAGTTTGTGTTTGACCAGATAGGCGCAACGGAGAGCGTCGAGTTGATAACTGACATAGTCACTCCTCTGAAAGGAACCACTGAGTACCGTAACCCCGTGCGCCGCCAGCGGTTTGTAGGTCTCCGGTTTTATCGTTCCCCAATGAATAACCGTTGCAGGAAGATACGTTTCCTCACCGGCAAAGCGTTTGATTTCCCTCTCTATCTGAACGAAGTCGGCAATCAGCGTTTCCGGCGATGCGTTCATGTACGGTGAATCGGGAAACTCACATTTGGAATGAAAAAGCAGCCGAAGCCAGTCGGCGTTGTCGCGCCATTCCGATTTGTATTTGTCCGAAAACATCGAAAGATTGAAATACTCTTTTTTGACTTTGATTCTCTCTTCCTCCGATGTTTCGTAAAACAAATTCAATGCAAATTTCGTACCATATTTCTGGTGCAGTTTTCGGAGATTTCCGAGAAAATAATCCTCGAAGATACTTTTGTAATTGCTCTGATGTATCTCCCGCAAACAAAAAATTGTGTCATCTATCGTGAAACGATATCGCGGCACGGAATTTTTCAGCCAGATAACCTTGAGTCGTGTCTCTTTCGTTTCATTTGAAGGGGACTTCGCTTGAACGACTATGTCGTTCATTTTCTGCCGGAGTTCGATTTCCGTTTCAAATGCTTTTCCGTTTCTACGGGCAACAATTCCATTAACGGTCACGGCTGCGTCGGACGGTGCTTCGCCGGAGACCTTGATTTTCAGGGCAACCGGTTTGCCGCTGGAATCCTCGACAACACCAACAACAGGGTCTTTCAAGCGGCGATGCAGAACGGCACCGTTGAAGGGCTGCGCTATTTGGATTCCGGTGTCCGCTGATGTCTCGGCAAACACGGCGGGAAGTCCGGCGGAAAGACCAGCGGTTATTCCGGCAAGAGATGATAAAAAGTTGCGGCGTTTCATGGCAGTTATCAAAAGCAAAGTATCGAAGTAAAATGCACAGCATATCCTACAGGAGGCGAAAATTCAATCGGCAAGCCGCAACCGCCGAACAAACAGGGTGTGTAAAAAATTCTGAAAATCTGATAGTACTTAATGAAGAAACCGGTGTTATAATAATGTAGCCCGTGTCATTTTTGCCCTTTACCCGCTGTATTTTTCCTATGCCGAATTACATTGCTTTTTCTTGGGAACAAAACGTCCTTTCACTCCTTGCCGCAAAAGTGCAGGGTACAACGGCGTACTTCGAGCAACTCGAAGTATTTCCGAAACAACTGCCGGAAAATGCCGGAACCGACGCTGCGCCGCTTGCCGAAAGAGTTGCCGAATACATCCGTTCCAAAAAATTGACAAAGGTTGATGCTGTCGTCTTGCTCGGCAGAGCCGATGTTGAAGTCCGCTCAATGTTTTTTCCGCCGGTGCCGCCCGACGAATTGCCGGAATTAGTCCGGTTTCAGGCGGCAAGAGAATTCAATAACTACGACCCCGATTCTCTGCTAGATTTCTTTCAAACGAATAAACTCGAAGATGTTTCCCGCAGTACTTTGTTTCCATCGCTGCCGACCGTCCGCGGTCCGCAGCGTCAAACAAAACAGCCGGACAAAACGACCGTTCCAGCCGGTTCGCCGAAACACATCCTTGCGTCGGTACTGCGCAGCGATGTCCTGAAACAAATCCAGCATTTCTGCACCGATATTAACGTTCACTTGAAACGGATAGTACTGCGTCCTTGCGAAACCGCATTCTTATTCCGGCAGTCGAAACAGTTTAACCCCGTCAAAACGACCCTGCTCGTCGAACTTGATTCGGAAGAAACCGTGCAGACGGTTCTCTTTCGCGGTGAACCGGTTTTCATCCGTTCTCCGAAGATCCATTGTCCCGATGATATAACCGGTGCCGACTTTGCTGCCCGTTTGGTTGCCGAATTGAAACGGACAAGAATCGCAGTCCGCAATGAGATTCAAGGAGTCACCGTTGACGACATCGTACTTTGCGGTGCCGGAAAAAGTTTTGAAACGCTTGCGTCCCAAATTGCTGCCGGAATGGAGACCGCCGTCCAGATATTTGACCCTTGGGACAACATTCCGTTGAGCGGAGAACTTGCGAAACAGACGCTGGCGAAGTCGGCAAAGCACCCGGAACGTTTTGCACCGTTTATCGGGACAATAGAGCGTTTGGCAAAGAACGCAGCCGGTGACATTGACTTTTTGAGTCCGAAGAGGAAACCGGAGCCGGTTGGACAGAGGCAATTCCTTAATGCGGTTATCGCAACGGCGATTCTTCTGCTGGTTTGCATCGCCGGAATTGGTTTTTACACTCGAAGCGCGCTCACGAATGAAGTTAAGACGCTTTCCAACCAGCGGACCTCGTTGGACAGGACGGTTAAGACGGTCAATGTGGACAAAGCGCAGTTAAAAGCAATCGAGGAATGGCAAAGCGATAAAATTGATTGGTTTGGAGAGCTTGGCTGGTTAAGTAAGACGGCACCGAATTCCAGAGATATGATAGTTACGGAGTTGACATTGGGAGCAAACCGCGGCGGACAGATGGGATTGAAAACGCTGGTGCGGGATTCGTCGGTTGTTTCGCCGATGGAAGAGCGGTTCCGAGATGACAAGCACGATGTCAAGACGGGCGAGAAAGGCGAAGTCAAAGGCGGCAACCCGATGTACGGTTTCCGTTTTGATTTGTCGATTGGCGTACCGCAAAGTAAAGCGTCTGGAAAGAATTAAAGCGTTTTTGGATTTGGTGTGGACAAATTCCCGTCACCCCCGCGAAGGCGGGGGTCTAGAGAATGGACATAGCCCCTTTACGTCTAGATTCCCGCTTTTGCGGGAATGACGAAAGCGAATTTCAGCAGTCCACACCAATTCTTGATATGCTCTAGAACCCAACCACTGTGCAGAAGCCGCCGGAAAACTGGTCTTTGTTTCTGCCGAAGTTAAACACTTCTTCTTGAGCGCGGTCATAACGGAGTTCAGAATGAACACTGACATTCTTATACGGAGTCCATTTCACACCCAGTGTGTATTCCTGTACCTCACCGCGGTAAAGACCGGCAAAGCCGTATCCGCCGTAAAAATCATTGGGATCGTTGTCGGCATCTTTCGCCCATTCGGCACGCAAACCGACACCCCAGCGGTCATTGATTTGATAAATCAAATGATTATTAAATCCGTATCCTTGCCGGTCAATTTTTAATTGTCTGTCTTTAGCATTTGCATATTCGCATTGGATAGCGTAGGACAATTTTTTCGTCAACTGATACGTTAGTACAACGGTGTGCAATGCACCGTTATTGCCGCCGTACCAGCGGAGCGAACCGTCGCGGTAAAACCGTTCATTTCCATATCTGGAATAGGAAACGGCATAACTTGCCGAAAGACGAGGATTGAACGTATACGAAAGATAACCGACAAAGCCGTGGTCATCAAAATGGTTGTTGAAAGATGTGTCGGCTCCTGTTACATAGCCCGCCGCTGCCGTGAAGTTATCACTTGGAGTGTATTCAAACAACGCACCGGTGTATGAACAGGGTTCAAACATAAACAAATGGGAATGACTGTAAAAGAAACAATCTTCTACTCTGCCCGATTCATAACCGACGAGTGCTTCAAACTTTCCGAGTTTAACGGAAAGGTCGCCGTATGCAAGTTGAGCGTAAATCTGCGGAATAGCGGTGAAATAATCGCCGTCTTGCCAGCCGTAATCGAAGCCGGCATCGCCAAAGGACTGGTTAAGCCACAGGTCGGTTCCGAAAGCAACTTCGGCGCGCGCACCCCAATCGAGTCCGTGCTTGCCGTCCGCTTCTTTATGCAGGTTGAGCCATAGTTGATTAACTTGAAATTCCGTCAAGCGAGTTGTTCCCAGTAAATCGCTGTTGCCGCTGTCTGGAACGGCAAACGAGACAGTGCGACCTCTGTAATTCGTCGTCCGCAATCTTTCCGTCTTTGCACCGCGGCTGTTGACGTAAAGTCCTGCCTGCAAATATCCATAAAATTCAAACTGTCCGAACAGGGATTTTCTGCCGCACGGAGTGCAGGGGTTACAGAGCGGGTCGCACGGTAAAACCTCACAAGCCGGTTCGCAGGGGTCGCATTCTCCGTTGAAGATTGCTCCTTGTGATACCGCTCCGCTGAAATATACCGCCGAAGCGGCTATTAACGCAAAAACAAAATTACGGAAGTACGATTTCATGATACTTTACAGTTGTTCGATTGCTGAGACAAAACACAACGCTTCGATTTTCGTCATTCAGAAAGAAACTTTGTAGTTTTTTATGCACAACCGTTGCAATCGTTATAATCGCACCAGTGACGAAAATAATTCTTCATACTGCCTGACGGTTTCTTCCATTGAAAAACATTCGCAGACCCGCTGCCGGTTTTGCCTACCTAATTCTTCGCGTAAGTTGTCTTGTGTCATTATATCGCGAATCAATTTTGCAAACGCTTCTGTATTGCCGAAGTCCGTCATCTGTTTTTCGGACAGGATGCCGAGGACTTCCGCGACACCTTCCGTTTCCGTTGCGGCGACCGGCAGTCCGCTTGCCATCGCTTGCTGCAAAACATTCGGCATACCTTCCCAGCGTGACGGCAGCACCAACAGTTTCGCCGATGCAAACAGCGGCTGCAAATCCTTCTGCCAGCCGAGAAAATGAATCCTGTCTTTCACCGCCGAGAATTCTTTTTCCTGAAGGCGGACTTCCAAGGTCTTCTGCATTGGACCATCGCCGGCAATGTTCAACTCTGTTTCCGGCATTCTTTCGAGTAAATGTGTTTCGGCAATGGTATCGAACAACCAGTCGATGCCTTTCTGTTCTTCCAGCCGACCGATGAAGAGAATTTGTTCTTTTTTTTTGTGAAAGTCAGCGGGGCGAAACTTGCTGGTGTCAACACCGTTAGGAATGACGAGGATTTTCTCCGGCGGCAATTTAACGGTTTGCACTGCAAAGTCGGCAACGGATTTACTAACGCAGACATAGCGGTTCACGAACCGCTGCGTTAGATAATCCAAAGTGTTGTGATGTTTCGCTTTCTTTTCGGCGACACGAATGCCCGAAATGATATGGGGAACGCTCGCCGCTGCTGCCGCTAGTCGTCCCAGAAAATTAGCGTGAAACATGAACGAAAGAAAGACATCCGGCTTTTGTTTTTTCAACAGCGTTTTCAATCGAAAGAGAGCGGGCAGGAAAGAAACGGCTCCTTCCATGTTCAGAAAGTGCAGCGGAATGTCGGCGGATTCAAGAAACGGAACGCAGGAAGAGTTTGCGTCTTGCGGTTTCTTTTGAAGGGAATATACTTCGGCAGCGAATCGGTTTTTATCAAGTGCTGCCGCGAGTTGCGACAGTGCTTGTTCCGCTCCGCCGATGTTCAATTCGGTAATGCAAAGGGCAATTTTTATCACGATATATTGAAAAAAGTGTTTGAAAAGATAGAATGATTATACACTTTATTTTCGTTTAGCGTGCGGTTCGCAGAACCGGATACATCAATGCTCCAATACATCGAAATGCTTATCATCGCCGTTGCTCAAGGCATCGGCGAGTTTTTGCCTATCAGTTCCTCCGGTCATAATGCCGTCATCAATCATCTGTTCGAGCGGTTCGGTACTCCGCTCGCAGAAGATAGTGCCGAATTCGTTAAACTCAACATACTGCTTCACGCCGGAACTCTCGTTGCCGTGCTGATAGTGTTCAGGCAGCGGCTCGCCGATATTCTAACCAATATATTCTTCCGACGAAATTTGAAACTGGCTCTCATGATAGTATCCGCTACCGTTCCCGCCGTTATCGTAGGGTATCCGATTCGTAAATACTTTCCCGAAATTCAGGAAAATCTTTTTCTCATTTCCGGCTGTTTTATCATAACGGGCATGCTTTTGATATGGACACTCAAGCAGCCGGAAGGCGGCAAAACAACCGGCACGATGACTTGGGCTGATGCTATGTTTATCGGATGCGTCCAAGGACTTGCGATTTTGCCCGGCTTGTCCCGCTCCGGCACTACCATTGTTGCTGGCTTGTTCCGCAAATTGAACCGCGAAGAATCGGCGGTCTTTTCGTTTCTCTTGTCAATACCGGTCATTGCAGGCGGCGGTGCTCTCGAAGCAAAAGGTCTATTCAAAGGCGCACCGCAAGACACCGGAACGATTCCGAACTGGTTAATGCTTACCGGAATGACGGCAAGTTGCATAGTCGGTATCATTTCCCTGCTCTGGCTGCTGGATTGGCTCAAGAAAGGAAAACTGTGGTACTTTGCCGTTTGGGTGTTCGTGATGGCACCGCTGACACTTGTTCTTGCTTTGACTACAGTAGAGACGGCAGACGGCAGACGGCAGACGCAAGCGGAAATCAATCCTGACCAGTCATCGCTCTCGAAAGCAATCGAAGAGACAGCACCATCAGACCGGTTGAAAATGAGTCGGGAAGAAGCGATGAAAGAATATGAAAAAATCGTTGCCGAAGAAGAAGCAGCAGAAAGAGCGGCTATCGAAGAAGAGAAAAAACGGATGCCTTTCGTTGACGAACCGGAGAAGTTGATACTGATCGACCCCAATGACCGAATTTGGATAACGCCGGATAAAAAGTCCGTTATTGTATTGGGGCGCATTGCTTTGCGGGAAGGACTTCTGGAATTTTTTGCCTGCTGCGTTGGAACGAAAGAACACGAGTCGGTCATTTCGATGCGGGTGAAACCGTTTATGCTGCATGCGGCGTTGCTGGCAATCGGAGCGGAACAAGGCAAGCCGGTTCAGGTTATGCCGAAGTTTATCCCGCCGAGCGGTGAAGAAATTGAAATCCTTGTCCGCTGGAAAGACGATAAGGGAGAAATCAAGGAAGCATTGGCGCAGGATTGGGTTTTGGACGAAGACGCAACTGAAAAGAACGGCACTAACACGGCAATGAAATCGAATTGGGTCTTCTCCGGCAGCATGATTTACCAAGACGGCGAAGGTAAAAATCATTATATGGCGGATGAGACCGGAGAACTGTTCGGCTTGTCGAATTTTGTCGGTGCGATACTTGATGTGCCGTTTGAAAGCAGTGCGGACAATGACGACTTGCTTTTCACTTGTTTCACGGAACGCATACCGGAGTTGTACACGCCGGTGACGCTGATTCTGACAAAAGTTAAGAGTGAATAGTAAAATTTTACCGCTTGCGTCTCCCTTACTATTAACTATTCACTCTTAACTATTAACTAATTTAATCTCAACCGGGAACGAAATAGTCAAGTTTTTGGAGGAGAAGAGTGCCGTCGATTGGTTTGGGGATGTAATCACTCATCCCGGCCTCGAGGCATTTTTCCCGGTCGCCGCTCATGGCGTGTGCCGTCATGGCGATGACCGGAATTGCCGGATTGCGGACACCGGACTCCGGCTTGCGGAGTGTTCGGACACATTCGTAACCATCCATGAGAGGCATCTGGCAATCCATCAGTACAATGTCAAAGTCGGCTTTTCTCAATTGTTCGAGTGCGACGATGCCGTTTTCGGCGACTATAACCGCATGGCCCATTGTCTGGAGCAATTCTGTGGCGACGATGACGTTGATTTTCACATCTTCGACAAGCAGAATGGACAAAGGTTGATTTCGTGTGACCGGCGTTCCAGCGACATCGAAAACAGCCGAATCTTCCTTTTCTTCAAATAATTTGAATAAAAGATCAAATCGAAAAACGGTTCCTTTGCCCGGTTCGCTATCCACACTGATCGTTCCGCCGATATGATCGATGAAATACTTGACGATAGCTAAGCCGAGACCTGTCCCGCCGAATTTTCGCGTCACCGAGGAGTCCGCTTGGGCAAAGGGATCAAACAGTGTCGAAAGAAATTCTTTGGCGATACCGACCCCCGTATCTTCAACTTCGCAATGAAGACAACAATGATCTCCATCGATTGCCTCATGGCAACGAATGACAATAAACCCCTTCGATGTAAACTTTAAAGCGTTACCAATAATATTGAACAGGATTTGTCGAAACCGTCCCCCGTCGCCGAGTAGCGTCCTCGGGAGAGTTGGCGAAATCTCCCGTCGAAAATCCACCGATTTTTCTTCGGCGGTGAATTTCAAAGAGTGATAGATGTCGTCGAGAATTTCGCGTGGATGGAATGGATAAACCGACAACGTAAACTTACCTGCTTCGACTTTGGAAATATCGAGTACGTCATTGATAACGGAGAGAAGCGATTTGGCACTGCTCTGAATGTGGGTGATGTACTCTGTTTG
>WRCR01000048.1 GCA_009783865.1 Planctomycetaceae bacterium
GATTCCCGCTTTCGCGGGAATGACGGTGTAAAGAATGCCTTTTATCAGTTCGTACACATGTCTAAACTCCGGCGTATCGCGTTTTGACGGCGCAACTTTCCAGTTGAAATCGTTTTGATAAAATATTTCCTGAACGGCATGATACGGAATGAAAGCGATTTTTTCTCTATCGAAGCAGCCGAGAAACGGCGGCGGAATGATTTTGTCGAAGATTCTCGCTTTGCCGATGGTTAACACAAGTTGTGTTAACATATCGCAAATGTCGGTTTGCGCTGCTTTTGCTTCTGCCCAGAGGAAGTAGTTCTCGATGAGAGTTCGGTTCGGACTCTTCACGACAAAGTCGATTTTTTCGATGATTTCTGTGCAATCATATTTGCCGAAGAAATCTTGTTCGACTTTGTTTTTTAACTCTTCTTCTTGGATTTTGGCGTACTTCATTTTGGCGTGAACGGAACTGCGTTGATGTTCATATCATTATATCGAGTTGCGTTTTGAAAACAAGGGTTGAACCGAGGTACCGAATGGAGCGGATTAAATCCTGTCTGCCGTAAAAATTGATACTCTCGGTTATCACGGAACATGTAGCGAAAATTCCACTTTTACCGATTATGTGTTTTGAACAGATTGCACCGGCATCCGGCATAAATTCAATAGCAATACCGTCCATATGCCGAAAAACTGATATATGAGTTCATACTTGTTGAAAATTACGTTGCAAAAAACCCCTAATTTAATTTGGCGGCGGTTTGCGGTGCCGTCTTTCATCACACTAAACCGGCTGCACGAAATAATCCAATTCGTGATGGGCTGGGAAAACAAACGCACACATTGTTTTTCCGTTAATAAACAGCGGTTCGTGCCTGCCGAAATGGGAAAAACCGCATCGGACGGATTGCCCGAAAGTGCCTTTTCGCTTGACGATGTCGTTTTTCGCTCCGGCTGCAATCTGAAATATATTTACGGCGAAGCAGAGAAGCAGTGGATTCACCAAGTTTGTGTCGAAAACTTGCGGCTGAGCAGCGGAAGTTGCCCTTATCCGATTTACTGCACAGAAGGCGTGCGGGCTTGTCCGCCGGAAACTATTGCCAACGCCGAAGAATTCGCCGGCGTTATCGCCGCTTTGAAAAATCCGAACACGCCGGAAAATGCCGAACTATGCCGCAAATTCGCCGGTTTTGAACCGGATAAATTTGACATTGCCGTTATCAACAAGCGGTTTTCTGTTCCGTCCGATTTTCTGCTCCAAAACGGCGGAACACAAACCGCAACACCGAACAAAAAGAAGAAACATCGGAGTTCTCCGCCTGACGCACTTCGGCAACTCGGAATGAAATTGAAAAAAGCGGTTTAAATTTTTCACGACTTAACTTCAAAATCCGCATCAATCGCATCGTCGTCTTTGGCATCGGAACTCTCCTCTGCACCGGAGGGCGTATGCCCCCCGCTCTTATGCTCTCCGCTTTTACTTGCCGCTTCATACATCGCTTTACTCATAGCATGCGATGCCTGTTCAAGCGATTCATAAGCACTCTTGATTTTTGCAGCGTCATCAGTCGCAATCGCATCTCGGGTTCTGCCGATTGCCGCATTGATAGCGTCCTTATCGGTTTGATTGAGCGAACCGTCATGTTCCTTGAGAAGTTTTTCCATCTCAAAACACATCGACTCCGCCTTGTTCTTGCTCTCGACCAACTCTCTCCGTGCTTTATCTTCCGCAGCATGTTCTTCGGCATCTCTCCTCATTTTTTCAATTTCCGATTCGGAAAGACCGCTGGACTGCTCGATACGCACCTTCGTTTCCTTGCCGGTCCCCAAATCCTTTGCAGAAACATTGAGAATCCCGTTTGCGTCAATATCAAAAGCAACCTCGACTTGCGGAACACCCCGCGGTGCCGGCGGAAGTCCCTCAAGATTAAACTGACCTAGCAAGCGGTTATGCGCCGCAATTTCACGTTCACCTTGGAAAACCTTAATCGTGACTGCCGTTTGATTATCGTCCGCAGTGCTGAAAACCTGTTTCTTTTCGGCTGGAATCGTTGTATTGCGTTCCACAAGTTTCGTCATAATTCCGCCGAGCGTTTCGATGCCAAGCGACAGCGGAGTCACGTCGAGAAGCACAACCTCGTTGACTTCGCCGGTCAACACGCCGCCCTGAATTGCTGCACCTACCGCAACGACTTCATCAGGATTTACGCCCTTGTGTAATTCCTTATTGAAAATCGAGCGGACAAGTTCCTGCACTTTTGGAATACGGGTTGAACCGCCGACTAAAACTATCTCGTCAATTTGAGACGGCTGCAACTTCGCATCCTGCAACGCTTTCATCAGCGGAACGCGGCATCTTTCGACAAGATGGTCGGTCAACTGTTCAAACTTTGCACGCGTTAATTTTACCTGCAAGTGTTTCGGTCCATTCTGGTCAGCAGTAATGAACGGCAGGTTAATATCCGTTGACTGCGCCGAACTCAATTCTCGTTTTGCCTTTTCACATGCTTCCTGCAACCGCTGTAAAGCCATCGCATCTTTGCGGAGGTCGATACCCTGTTCCTGCTGAAATTGCGTTGCAACGTAATTGATGAGAACTTCGTCAAAGTCGTCGCCGCCGAGATGCGTATCGCCGCTTGTGCTTAACACTTGAAACACGCCGTCTCCGACATCGAGACAGGAAACATCGAAAGTTCCGCCGCCGAGGTCGAACACTACGATTTTTTGATTGACATTCTTATCGAGACCGTAAGCCAGCGAAGCCGCCGTCGGTTCGTTGATAATCCGCATTACTTCAAGACCGGCGATTTGACCGGCATCTTTCGTTGCCTGCCGCTGCGCATCGTTGAAGTAAGCCGGCACTGTGATGACCGCTTTGCTAACTTTGTGTCCGAGATACGCTTCAGCGGACTCCTTGAGTTTGCGAAGCGTCATAGCGGAAATTTCCGGCGGAGTGTATGCTTTGCCGTCAACATCAACTTTGACGTAGTTGTCATCGCTTCCGACCACCTTGTAAGGAACCATTTTTTCCTCGTTGGCAACTTCATGATGCCGCCGTCCCATAAAACGTTTGATAGACGCAACGGTTCTCTTCGGATTGGTTACCGCTTGCCGCCGGGCAGGTTCGCCGACCAATGTTTCACCGCTGTCCGTAAAAGCGACAACGGAGGGCGTAAGCCGATTGCCTTCCGCATTCGGAATAACTTTGGGTTCCTTGCCTTCCATGACGGAAACCACCGAGTTTGTCGTACCGAGGTCGATACCGATAATTTTTTCACCTGAAGCCATTTTATATTCCTTTCTTTTCAAGAAGCCGATTTTATAAAATCGAACAGTTCAATTTCAGCAAATTTTGTGCCAGATAAAACTGACAAATTGGCAGTAGATGTGCCGCAAAGGAAATGCAGAATCTCTCTTGACACAATCGGCAAGTTTTTGTATAGTCCCGCATTGAAATAATATCCTTTTCACTGACTTAATAAAACATGCCGTCTTTTTCTGAAACATCGCAAATACCGGTTCTGAAAGCCGAAGGTCTCGTCAAAATCTACGGCAGGCGGCGTGTTGTCGATGGAGTCAGTTTTCACGTCAACTGCGGCGAAATTGTCGGACTGCTCGGACCCAACGGGGCAGGCAAAACGACAAGTTTCCGAATGACCTGCGGACTAATCAGTGCCAACGGCGGCATCGTTTATCTCGGTGCGCAGAACGTGACTAATTGGCCTATGTACCGCCGCAGCAAAGAAGGCGGAATGGGCTATCTGCCGCAGGATAAAAGTGTTTTTCAAAAATTGAGCGTGCAGAATAATCTGCTCGGCATGATGGAAATGCTCGGCGTGAAGTCCGCCGAAAGAAAAAAACGCTGCAATGAACTGCTCGAAAAATTCGGTTTGACCGCTCTTCGGAAAAACTACGCCGGCGGACTTTCCGGCGGCGAACGCCGCCGGTTGGAAATTGCCCGCTCGCTGGTCTCCAATCCGAAAATTATCCTGCTGGACGAACCTTTCGCTGCAGTTGACCCGATAACCGTGACAAATATCCAAAAAACGATTCGGCAACTGGCGGACGAAGGGATTTCAATACTGATAACCGACCATTCCGTTCAGGATACGCTGCAAATCACGGAGCGAAGTTATGTTATTCAAGCGGGAAAGGTTCTCTGTCACGGCACACCGGCAGAGGTTTTGACTAATCCCGAAGCGCGGCAGGTATATTTCGGGGAAAATGTCAGCATCGGACAAATTCAGCCGCAGGGCGGACATGCGAAAGTTGTTGAAAAACCGTCGGTACCGGATAGTATAACTCCCCCGTATAATACCTCGCCGCACAAGGAAAGAACTTTCAAGACAATTTTGGGGGTGAAAAAGAGTCCGCCGCAAACCGGCGGTATGACCGGTAGTATTGCTCCGGCACATGAAGTACCGGTAGAAGAGCCGGCGAAGAAACCGGTGGTGAAGATGCACAACTTTGTTCGACCGGCAGTGCGTCAGGAACACGTAGGGAATACGGAAGTTCAGCCGCATCAGCAAGTGATATATCATAATCTGCCGGACAAACCGGCAGAGAAGAAGGAACACGACCCGGCAAGCACGAGCATCATACAAAGTTTGCGGGTAAAAATCTTGGGTGAGTAGGTAAGATTAAAATCCTACGCCAATATATGGTATTATACTATTTCTTATATTCCTCGAACAATTCTTTTATACCGGCTTCATCAGCACTGCCTTTGTGAAAAATTACGCGGTACTTTACTGTGAAAGTGTCGCCTTTCTTCATCTTAAGTTCGCCGGTATGCTCCGTCTTCTTTTGGAAATCATGTTCGCCGAAAGGATTTGCTGCAAACAAGCCGTAATCCCGCACATGCCAATATGTCGGATACCGGAAACTTGACGGATGATTCATTATCGCTATGCCGACTGTTTCGCCTTCAACGGGACCGAAGTAATCGACCCAATCGGAACGCTTCGCCCATGTTTCGCCGTCTTTAATTCCTTCTGCGTTGACGATATTGCCGCCCCAATCGGGATTTCTCTTTTTCGCTGTCAAATCCATTGTACCGGCAACGCGGATTCCAAAACTTCCTTCTTTAGTATCGCCGAAAACAACTTCGTCCTGTTCCGCTTTGACGGTAATATCAGCGTCAATGTATCGCACAATGCCGTTCTTTCCTTTCAGTTCTCCGAAAGTGAACTTGCGGGTATCGCTGCACAAGGGTTTGCTGTCTTTGTCAAGCCAATCGTTTTTCGTTTCAATGACGGCGGTCTTTCCATTGCTTTCCGATTTTACGAATTGTTTATGAACGATGGGCTGCTTCAATGCCCAGAAGTCAAGTCCGTTGACAGCACCGTGATTGAACCAGAACGAGCGGTGATGCGGATGGTCTTTCGCTTCGCTGTTATCGTCACGGGGATTCATCGGGAAATCGCGGGTCATTTTTTTGCCGGTGGGTCCGACAATCGGATAGATGATGGGCGTGCCGTTGCAGTCCGTCCGATAACCGGCAAAGAGCGCGCCGTCAATTTTTATTTCGCAGCCGAAGTCGGTTTTTTGAAGTGATACCTCGCCGGCTTGAAGAACGGCAACGGATAAAAATAAACAAAGCGAAATGAACAGGATATAGTTTTTCATTGTTTTTCGAGGGTAAAGGATTGTCGGTGTTATGAAATTATTACGTCAATTCTATATTGTTTTTGTCGGTGATGCAATACAACAGGCGCATAAACAGTGTCGCAATCGGAAGATTGCGAAATATCCGCGGGAACTAAAGTCCCTGCCTCTTTAGTCGGCTCTCTTACTTTGTCCTTATTTATCGGATAGAATAGAATCATTGGAATTAATCTTACAATTCAATATTGTTATGTCAGACAAAACACTTTTACCGAACAATCGACTTATTCTCGGCGACAATCTTGAAGTCATGAAGACACTGGAAAGAGAGTCCGTCGATTTAATTTATCTCGACCCGCCATTCTTCAGCAACCGGAATTATGAAATCATCTGGGGCGATGAGGGTGAAGTCCGCAGTTTCAAAGACCGCTGGGACGGCGGAATCGAACATTACATCGATTGGCTCAAAAAGCGTGTCGAACTGATGTACCACCTTCTCAAACCAACCGGAAGTATATTTTTGCACTGCGACTGGCATGCCGATGCATATATTCGGGTGCATATTCTTGATAAGATTTTCGGCGAGGCGAATTTCAGAGGAGAAATTATCTGGAAACGAGCCAATGCCCATAATGATGCGAAGAAAAAAATTGCCGTGCTTACCGATACCATTTGGTATTATTCAAAAGGAGAGGATTGTACATACCTTCCGGTTTACGTGGAACTTTCAGAAAAATATACGGCTGAATCATATCGTTATGAAGACGAAAGAGGAAAATATCGTTTGGTCGTTTTAACCGGTCCGGGAGTTAATCCAAACGATATTGAATGGCGAGGTTATCATCCCCAAAATGCCGGACGAAGTTGGTCTGTTCCGAAAGAAGTAGTTAATCGTCTGATTGGCGAGGAAAAAGCAAAAAGAATGTCGGTCATCGAGAAACTCGACCTTTTATTTGAAAATGGTTTTATTGAAATCAGCAAAAATGGAATACCAAATTACAAGCGGTATTTAGAACACAGCAGCGAAAAGGGATTACTTTTGGGAAACCTTTGGAACGACATAAAAAATTTACAGGGCATAGATAAGGAGCGAATCGGCTATCCCACGCAGAAGCCGGAAGCCCTGATGGAGCGTATTATTAAGATGGCAAGCAACGAGGGCGATGTTGTTCTTGACCCTTTCATGGGTGGCGGTACAACTATTGCCGTTGCCGAAAAATTGAACCGAAAATGGATTGGAATCGACCAATCGGTAGCGGCGGTCAAGGTTTCGGAATTGCGGCTCGGAAAACAGAGAAACTTGTTCAAGCAGGATTTATTGAGTACGTTCTCTGTTCAGTTGTACCGATACGATTATGATACGCTGCGTTATCAAGACGCTTTTGAATTTGAAAGTTGGATAATCCAGCAGCAAGGCGGAATAAGCAACAAGAAACAGCGCGGCGATTTAGGACTGGACGGCAAAGCGGCTGATGGTTCTCCCGTTCAAGTCAAGCGCAGCGATAACATCGGTCGCAATGTGGTTGACAATTTCAAGTCGGCAGTACAGCGTTTTGACCAGCGTCTTTTTGACACAAATATAGCCGAAGGCAAACCGGTCGGTACACTTATTGCGTTTTCGTTTAGCAAGGGAGCCAAAGAAGAGGTTGCCAGATTGAAAAATCATCAAAACATTATTATCAAGCTGCTGTGTGTTGACGAGATTGTACCGCTCGCAGCGAAGCCGACAATCACAGTAACATGGCAGGAATTATCAAGGGACGCAAAGGGCAGCACAAAGATTGAGTTTTCGGCGGAGGGGCACAGCGAGGCTGGCATCGAATTTTACTCTTGGGATTTCGATTATAACGAAGAAAAAGGATTTAACCCGATGGAGATTCTCGACAAGTTGGGCAAACAGGTACACACATTCAAAGCCGGCGTTCACACGATTGCCGTGAAAGTTGTCGATAATGAGGGACTCGAAAGCATCGAAACCATTAAATTGAAAGTCAACGGTGTTGTGACGGCAGAGACGTAATCGGAGTACCGGTTAAATCGGACGCGACACTTTTTGCCCTTGCCGATTATTTCGTTTCCATTACAATAGTCCGTAATGAAATACCAGAATGTTTGCCTTGAATCTTTTGCCTGCACTTTGCCGGACGAAATTGTTTCCACCGGGACGCTCGAAAAACAACTCGAACCGGTATATTCCCGTCTGCGCCTTCCGGCAGGACGCTTGGAATTATTGACCGGCATCACAGAACGCTGCGTTTGGAACAAAGGAACAACCATCGGTGCGCAAAGCACCATCACCGCACGAAAATTGATTCAACAGAGCGGTGTCAATCCGCAGCACATCGGCGCATTGATTCACGGCTCCGTTTGCCGCGATTATCTCGAACCGGCTACCGCTTGCGGCGTTCACAGTGCGTTGAGTGCGGAATTCGGCTTGCCCCAAACCGGTTTTGTGTACGATGTTTCTAACGCCTGTCTCGGCATCATGAGCGGCATTATTCAGATTGCCGACAAAATCGAGTTAGGACATATCAAAGCGGGAATTGTTGTCGGCACGGAAAATTCCCGCGCTTTGATGGAAACCACTGTCCGGCATTTGAATACGGATTTGTCGATTACCCGCAAGAGCATCAAGACAGAGTTTGCTTCGCTGACCATCGGGTCAGGCAGCGCGGCGGTACTGCTGGTTCACAAAAGCATAAGCAAAACGGGAAACAAACTCTTGGGCGGTGCGGCGATTGCTAAAACGGAACATTGCGCGCTGTGCCGAAGTGTGCCGGAACACAACAACACAGCGGGCGATGAACCCTCAATGAATCCGCTGATGCAGACGGATTCGGAAACCCTGATGAAAGAAGGAGTTGCGGCAGCGGCGGAAACCTTCGAGGAATTCTTATCCGAAGTTCAATGGCGGCGAGAAGACATCGAAGTGACATTTTGCCATCAAGTCGGAAAGGCGCATCAGCAACTTTTATTTGAAACGCTGCAATTGCCGCCGGAAATCAACTTTTCAACGATACAGTATCTCGGCAATACCGGCAGTGCTGCGCTGCCGACTGCGGCGGCAATAGGAACGGGAAAAGGTCTCGCAGACAGAAAACGTGCTGCTTTGCTGGGCATCGGTTCGGGCATCAACGTGATAATGCTCGGCGTTGAATGGAATAAAACACTAACGGGGTAACTGCCTATTGCCGTTCTTGCCGCAACACTTATTTTGTAAAATTTTATGAGCAGCGTTCAAAACACGTCAAGTTATTTTTACACCGAAAAGCCGGCAGTACCGCAAGTCCGTCAAAACGGTTTGGCGATTTCGCTCCGCAATGTCAGTTATGCAGTTCGAGACAAAAAACTTAATCCCTTCAATTCCGGCAAGAAAACGCTGCTGCATAACATTAACCTTGACGTACGTCCCGGTGAATTTGTCGGCATCATCGGACCAAGCGGCTCCGGCAAGTCGACGCTGATAAAGATTCTCTGCGGAGTCAATACTGCTGCAAGCGGCAATGTTGCATACGATGGTCTCAGTTCTAACAACTATCCCATGCACAAGATTTCCTATTTGCCGCAGAACGTGATTCTGCATGAATCCTTAAAGGTGAAGTCGGCATTAAAGTATTCAGCGATACTGCGGAGTATTTCGCAGAAGGAAGTCCCGGATAAAATCAAGGAAGTCAATGACCGGGCTGGTCTGACCGACAGTAATGCCGATACTGTCATCAAAAATCTTTCGGGCGGTCAGAAAAAACGTGTTGCGCTCGCCGCGGAACTTTTGAGCAATCCAAGCGCGCTGTTTCTCGATGAGGTAACATCGGGACTTGACCCATGCAGTGAAGAGGAAATGATGCGGGAATTTAAAAAACAGGCAGAACGCGGAATAACGACGGTTTGTATCACACATAATCCTGAAAACTTAAAACTTTGCGACCGGCTGCTTGTTATCAATCAAGGTGTTCTGGTGTTTAACGGTACACCGCCGGAAGCGGTTAGATACTTCATGAAGTTGAACAGTACAATTAGGTCGATAACAGATATTTACAAGTTTCTTCAAACGGGTTCAGCGCAAAAAATATCGACACTTGAAGCGTATCCGTTTTCTGCAAGCAGAACGGCAAAACGTCCTATCGGCATAGACAGAAGCAATAATGTTCCGCCTCTGCCGATGTTAGAACAGTTAAAGGTGCTGCTGGTCCGCTATCTGTTCACATTTTTGTTTGAAAATCCTCTAGTCACATCGTTTCTGATAGTTCTTGCACCAATCATTGCTTTGCTCATCGGAATTGCTTTCGGCGATATTGCCGGCGACAATGATATAACCCACGCAATAAATTGGCAAAAAATTTCGTTTTCTTTGCTGTTCACAGCATTTTTGTGTTCATCTCTTATCGCTGCTTTGCAGATTGTCCAAGAAAGACACATATATCAGCATGAACGTCGATACCGCCTAAATAGTGCTGCCTATCTGTTTTCCAAGTTCATACTGCTGGGTATCATCGGAATTATTCAGGCGTGCATTGTACTTGCCGTTGTCATGCCGATGACTAATCTAGGACCGGACGCAGACATGTTCACTTGGGTTACGATTTCATTGGTTGCCTTATCAGGAACGGCATTCGGGCTGGCAGTTTCTTCCCTTGCAAACGATAGAACAGTGGGAATAATAATTTTGCTGATAATTCTCGTTGTTCAACTTGTTTTTTCCGGCGGGCTGATTCCCGTAACTGACAATCTCAAGATTGCCGCAATGCTTTCTGCTCCCCCGTTTTGGGGACTTGATTCGATGAAAGCGGCACTGTCATCAGAACTCCTCGATGCGGCTTTGCCGGGACAATCTCCGATTCTTGGAAACCCTGATTATTCTATCCTCGAAAATTTGTTTGCCATTGCGGTCCAGATTCTTGCTGCTTTGGGTGCGGCGCGGCTGTTCCTGCTCATACCTTCGGACAATGCTGCCGTACCCGTCGTGCAAGAGACCAACGCAGTGTTCGGGAAAGTCATTGGCGGAGTCGTGAAGACAGCCGTCGTCGTATTGATTCCGCTGGCTGTAGTCGGAATAGGGCTGCCGATATATTCGGAGTCCCAAAAACTTGACGATAGAGTAAAAAAACTCGTAAAAAAAGAAATCGCTGAACAGCCCTTGGAAATAACCGGTATCTCCGTCGACTGGACGGACAAACCAAATGCAGGCGAAATGGTCAAACTATTCTGGGGTGACGCATGGCGCAGGATTACAGGGTTCAAAGACGATGTTTCCCGCTCTAGGTCCGTTTCGGGAACATTCACTGCAAATATCAAAACAACGGAAAAATTCTACCAAGCCGTTAGCATCAGAGATGGATTGCGGGAACTGGAAATTACCGACTCCAGCGGCGATGAATTTGACAAAGCAAAGGAAAAATATCGCCGTCTGCCGAAGGCGTATCAAGACGATTTGCGCAAATTTGAACCCGATGACCTGTCATCTTTTCAGTTTTACAAACCGGTTAAAATAGAAGAAACGACCTTGTCCGGCACTGTCAAATTGGGAAAAAAGGGTAGTGCTAACCGGCAGGCAGACGATGATATTCATATCAATACTTCTTCAATAGATGACTTTATTCCTGAATCCAAGTTGCCGCGTAATGCTAATAAACTCGATGTCCCAAGTACGGAACAAGCCGTTGAGGCGGTCATACAAGATAAAAAGAACTTTGCGGATAAAGTTGAAGAGGCAATAACCGACATGCAAAAATGCGGCGAAGTTGCAAAAACGGCTATCAAAGAGGGGTTACCCAAGGAATTGCCTTCTCACCCGCCATTGATTTCCTTCAACTGGACGACGCAAACCTCCAGTTCCGCTTCTGCAACTTTCTCCGCCGCAATTAAAACGACGGAGAAACTCTACCAATCCGTTGACACCGAAACAGGGATGCGAAAACTGGGAATTGCAGATTCTTACGAACAAGAATTTGAAATTGCCAAAAATACAATCCGCAATTTGCCGAAACCGTACAGAACCAAATTAGAAGAAGAATGTGATGAGGTTACCAATTTGAGTAAGTTTCAGTTTTATGATGCCCAAATCCAGAAAGACGAAGAATTACCTCTGACAGGATACATCGAATTGACCAAAACCGCTGATAAAGGTTGGCGCGCGGACAAAATCCAACAGAACGATATGAACCTTGTTGCGGAACCCAAGTTGAAGGAAGACGCTTACAAACTTGATGACCCAAAAACAAAAGAAGCCGTTGCGGCAATCGTTTCTAACAAAAAAGACATTGTTGACCGGCTAAAATCGGTATCTGTTTTTTACAAATATTGCAAACCGAATGAAAAGTACGAAGGAAGTTTTGAAGCGTTTGGTGCTAAAGCAGAAGTCGGCGTTGTTTTCCAAAAGTTTGAACCTAACAAAGACATAACTGTCAGCGGAACGATAACATTCACATCACATGGCGTTGGAGTTGACCGGCTTTTTTCTGTCGGCATCAATACCGGAAAAGACAGTAAAGTCACCGGAGAAATTAACAACAAAGAGATACCGACTGAGGAAAAATTTATCGCCGTTCTCGAAAGAGAATTCGGACCAATTGGAAATAAAGCCCCCGCCCGCAATTTTTATTCAACAATAGCGCGATACTCAATAATCAATGTTGAATTTACAGACGATAAAATGACTTTCTTCGTGGACCGTCCTCCGGGGGGTGAACCTCCTCTTCAGCGCGGTCCCAATCGGCTCGAAATTAAATTTCCTATCGAAAGATAAAAACGGACTTATCCCAATACACACACAAAAATGGATACGATTATGACATTTTCAAAATTACTATCCGAAGCCATTAAGAAAAAGGGCAATCCCATCTCGGTCGGGCTTGACCCGCGATATGAATCGCTGCCGGCGGTCTTCCGAACAGCGGACAAAGCCGATACTTCCGGCGTTGCAGCGGCGTTTGAAAAATTCTGCTGCGCCGTGATGGACATAACGGCACCGCTTGTACCGGCGGTCAAACCGCAGAGTGCTTTCTTCGAGCAATACGGACCGCCCGGTATGTCCGCGCTTGGAAATGTTATCCGCTATGCCCGTGAAAAGGGACTCATTGTGATTTTTGACGGCAAGCGAAACGACATCGGCTCAACCGCTGCGGCTTATGCTGCCGGTATTCTCGGCGCGCAATCCGCTTGGGGTGCCGATGCTTTAACGGTTTCGCCGTATCTCGGCGATGACTCGCTTGAACCCTTTGTGAAGACCGCTATGGAACGCAATGCCGGTATTTTCGTTTTAGTGAAAACCTCGAATCCGGGCGGCGCAATGATTCAGGACTTGCACACCGGCGGCAATCAAACCGTCTATCACCGCATTGCCCGTTATGTCAATAAGTTGTCTTTAGAAACGGTGCAGCAGGGCGAACACTACGGCAGTGTCGGAGCGGTAGTCGGTGCGACTTATCCTGAACAACTTGCGGAGTTGCGAAAGACGATGCCGTATTCGTGGTTTCTTGTTCCGGGCTACGGAAGTCAGGGCGGAACAGCAAAAGACGTTGCGGCATCTCTCGATGAAAACGGGTTGGGCGCGGTGATTAACAATTCCCGCGGACTTTTGTTTGCGTATCAGCGGGAACCGTATCTTTCGCGTTTTGGCGAACAGCAGTGGGAAAAAGCGGTAGAAGCGGCAACGCTGGATATGATAGCGGAATTGACTCTTTAAAAACTAAAAACCGCACGGGGCTCACGCCCCGCACGGTCAAACCGGCTAAATAACCGTAAAAGGATATCTCCGGCACCGCACAGGACTTGCGTCCTGTGCAAGGCAAGCGGTTTAATACTCCTTCCACTCTATACCAGCAACGTAGTCAGCACTGCATTCTATCAGAGTGTAAGATCCACAACCTTCACAAACCGAATGCCGGGCTACCGCACGGTAAACACCCTCGGAGTCATAATCCCATTTATAGCCTTCGGGATCATCGTCTGCAAGGATTCCTACCCATTTGGGATTGTCGCACTCAAACAACACCGGTTCGGCAAGTTGAATGCCTGTGCCGATGCCGCAATTGTCGGAGCAACCAAGCCAAAGGATGTCGAGCCAACCGCAGTTGTTGCGGACTTCCAGCGTACCGTGGCACCAGTCATGGAACTTGGCGATAAAACCCGGCATTCCTTCTACCGTTATGAAGTCATGGTCTACCGAACTGTAGAAGATATCGCCGGCACCCCAAAGTATATTGTGCTTGCAAGCAACAACATTGTTCAGGGTACCATTGAAGTCATTTTCCCACTCAACATCGCCTTTTGCGTCGATTGTGAAGTACAGACCATCTGCACCACCCGGATACTGGGGCATCC
>WRCR01000049.1 GCA_009783865.1 Planctomycetaceae bacterium
AGACTGTCCCGGTAGAGATAATCCATTTTGTCAATGTCAATCGGACCGGAGAGCATCGTTGCCAGCAGGCGATCAACAGAAGTCTTCGTTTTGCCATTCAGCAGATCGATCACTTCCTGCGGTTCAACATTCCAGTCCTTCCGCAGCAGTTCAGCAAGTTCGCTCTGCTCGATACTCTGCTCAATACTGTGTCCAATGCTGGCGGCGGCGAGTGCTTCATGGTGCAACAATCCTTCGATCTTAATATCTTCAATCAGATGGCAAAAGGGATAGTGTCCGACATCGTGCAACAGAGCAGTAACGATGAAGCGTTCGGCATCGTGCTGCGACACTCTGCGAGTAAAATCGGGCACGTGATTCAACCGTTTCAAAAGTAGCAGTGCAAGTCGATAAACACCAAGCGAATGTTCAAACCGCGTGTGCCGGGCAGCAGGATAGACCAGCGAAACCAGTCCGACCTGCGAAATGCCGGCAAGACGATGGAACTGTTCTGTGTCGATAATACGGCGGACTCTGTCCGTCAGCGGAACGTCTAATTCCTGCGGAATACGAATAACACCGGAGCGGGAATCAAGCCCGATAATTTCTGGAATTGTCAGCATAAAAAGGAAACCGCCGTCTTATAGACGGCGGCTAAACAAATTCAACTAAACAAATTAAACATGGGTTTCGATTTTAATACACATAGATGAATCCGACATCGCCAAGGTGTTCAGACCAGCGGTCTGCAATCGAGGCATTGTAGTTTGCATCCAAAGCCAAGGTTTTCGATGCGTTCAGGAATATCTTCGTTCCGACAGCGGCATCGAAGTAGGACTTGCCGACTGCAACACTGCGGACTGCTTGTTTCGGGGCATGGACATTGACAAATTGTCCCGCTGCGGTCGCATAGTCGTTGCCGCCGAGGTTGGCACTGTATCCGAGGTAGCCCTTGAAGATTGCTCTGTCAAAGGTGCAGGATTCCATTCCAAAGCCGAGACGCATCCGGGTTCTGCTAAGCGACGCTCTATCCCACTGCATCGCAATGGCATCTCCGGTTTCGGTAAAGGCATAACGATAAGCGTGTTCGCTGTCCAGTCCGATAGTCGGACGCAGTATAGCAAAGCCGAGGAAGAGCGGACGTGCAACTTCAAAACTGAAGTTGAAGGTATCGCCGTCGAATCTTCCGTGCGCTGTCATACTCCGCTGGACTCCGCCGATGGCACGGTATGCGCTGGATGCACCGCCGCAGGCAGATGCAATCGGGTCAACCACGGGTGCGCCGCAGTCCGATATAATCGGGTCATTCGGGAAGTACACTGACCTGTTCGACTTGTAGGTTTGATGTCCGAAGCCGATGAAACCCTTCATTTCAACATAGTATCCAATCATGGTTCCGCCGTAGAGACCGAATTGGAAATCGTTGCCTTCAATACGGTCATCAGCCGTTCTCAAGTTCGGAGAACTTTGTCCGAGTACAAATCCGAGCGAAGTGTTCTGGGCAACCCGTTTGTCAAATCCGATTTGGAAACCGGATCTTTCGATACCGAAACTTCGTCCATTGTCGTCCGAGCGGGCAGAAATGCTTTGAACCGTCGGCGTGAACCACAGGTTCCGCATGTTGACAATCGGACGCTGACCGCCGGGACCGCTGGCACCCGGAGGTGTCAGATAAACCATCTGGCTGTCAAGATTCAGGTGTTCAAACGCGCGCTGCCAAGGTCTGTCAAGTCCCATGAACGCTGCATTAGCAATCGTATCACCGGAAAGTTGCTGATACAAGCCGAGCAGAACATCGGTCTTATACGCACGGTCTTTTGCATCCGCTATGTTGCTTCCCGCAGCCCACATATCCTTGAGCAGATTTTCAAGGTTGTTCCCGGCAAGATTGAGGACACGAACATTATCGAGATTCTCACCGACCGATATGGTGTTGTGCGTATTGCCGATAGCGGAGAACCCTGATATTTTCAAGTTAACGTGTCTGTCCTCTCTTGAGGCACTGCTCACCCTGTCGATAGTAATATCATGGAAGAGCGAGTTGGCAGCGTCAGGAACCAAGTTGTAAAATGAATTCGCATTTGCTTGAATATAACCGACCAGATGACATCCCTTCGGGGCTTTCCAACTGGTTGCGGTGCAGTCAATTACGACTTTAACATTGACCGCATCGCTCGCTGTGCCGAAAACAGCGGTTTTTTCGGCGTTTTCACCGACTTTCAACAGATGCGGGGTAATCGTGCCGGTACCCGCCGCATCAACATAGAATGTTAGTGTTCCGCCGCCAGCCATACGGTAGTCGGTAGTCGAAATTATATTACCTTGTTTCATGGTTAGGTCGCCGCGGAATGCTTCGCCTACTCCCGTTAAAGTCGGGTCGCTGAAGAAACCGGCGGTCAAGGTTCCGACACCTTCCTTGATAATATGCGGACGGGTCACTCCAGCGGCGTATGGCACCGGCGGTGTCGAACTGATAATCGTACCACTGTACTTCTGATTGGCAGCAATGTCAATCGTCAGCGTGTTATCGAGTACATCAAGGAAAGAACCTGCCTTGCCGGTAATACCCGTGATGTATGTGTCGCTAAAGGTCTGCAAACGACCGCTTTGAATATCAAAGGCACCGTCGAATCCTATAAAACCGGAACCGAAGACCGTGTTGGCACCGCCTTTTTTCGTGACTGTTCCGCTTCCGACTATGTTGCCCCGGAAATAATTCGCACCAATCGGGTCGCCTGCTTTGGTATTCTGAACATCAATCGTAAGGTTGCTGTTTCCGATAAGGACTTGCCGTGTCCAGTATTGCGGGTCATCTAAATCTCTGTTTTGGAATTTGTAACCGGTACTGTCAACACGGAAGTCACGCGGGTCGCCTGCCGCACCGGTAATTCCGCCGCGAAGACCGTTAAGTGTTTGGTCTGCCGCCGTCATATCAAGAGTCGTGTTTTCACCGATGAGGTCAACGCCTTTGCTTAAAGCAATCTGGTCTTTCTTCGTTAGCGTTATTTGTCCTGCTTCGATATTAGTCCAGCCGGTATAAGTTGAAATGCCGTTAAGCGTCAATTCACCTTCACCGCGTTTGTTCAGGTCAGCAGACACTGCAGTTGCTTCACTAACCTGATTAACTCCGAGGTTTGACCCCGCTCCGACTTCAATGATCGAATTGGTCGCACTGCCGAGTACAACATTATTCGGCAAATTCTGGTATCCCACACCGTCTGTCAGTTTCAGAATTGCCTCATAATCCGCAGGACTGCTTTCTATGTCCTTACGGAATATATCTGTCGGCGGAACCGTTGCTATATCCAAACCGATAGTAATATTACCGGAAGCAAGATTACTCTTACTGCTAAATTGCAGTGTTCCCTCAACGATATTTGTCTCACCGGTTTTATTCCAGCCCCAAGTCCCATTTCCATTTAGCGTCAGAGTACCGGCACCTTCTTTGTTAAGTACAGGTGCATTACTAAAGAACGACGTTATGCCTGCAACTGGACTGCTGGTCACTTCGGTATTGATAATCGTCTGATTATCTTTGCCGGTAGTGCGAATAACACTGTTGACCTGATTGATTTCAACCTTTGCCAAATTGATACTCAATGTACCTGACGTTACGGCTCCGGCGGCATCTACAAATTTCGTTTCCAAAACCGGTCGGGAACCATTAGCATCATAGTCAGCCGTTCCGACACGGATAAAGTGCGTTAGTGTATCATTGATTTGCGCGTTGTTAGAAATTTGTAATACACCGTGATGTATATTCGTGTCGCCGGTATAACCGTTTGCCGATGCCGCAAGAGTAAGAATACCGTCTCCCGATTTGTTCAATGAACCTGCACCGGTAATCACGCCGGACTGTCTTACTTCAAACCGGGCAGCGTCCGCTATTGTACTATCATTGTCTACTGCCGAAGTTGCAATATCTCCGGTAAATACTTCATAGAAGGCGTTCTCATGGGCAAGTTCAATCCGTCTTCCAATCGTATCCGTCGTATTCTGGGCATTTATAACGCGGAAACTTGACATCGTATTGGATATATCCGATGCATTTCCGATGGTTAATTGTGTCAGGGCACCTGTTGTCGGGTTACCTTGCGGTCCTAAACGGGCACCGCCGTCAACTTCCAGTGTACCGCTGTTAATCTGGTACGTCCCATCGTAAGTATTATTTCCCTGAATGGATACTGCTCCGATACCGCCCCAAGCATTAACTTGAAATGTCGTATTCCTAGTGTATACACTGTTGATATTACCGGTTAATATTACTCGGTTTCCTGTATCATAGATAAAGTCGAAGTCATCTCTCCAGTCAACAACGGTACCCCAAGCATCGATACTGCCTTCGCCAACGGTGGTGGGACCGTAATCAAACTGAATGTTGTTAGTTAATGTCAAGACCCCTATTGTGGCAACTTTCGCTATTGTTCCGCCGTTGGCTAAAATAATTTGATTGTTGCCTACGTTGTTCTGTGAATTGATCGCAACACACGAACCGTCAGTTACTTGAAACGTATTAAGTCCGGTTCCATCAGCATTTATCGCATTAAGTATAAATCCGTTGTAGTAGCTTGCGGGACCAGAACTGACTGTGATGTTACCTGTCCACGCACCGCTGAACTGGGCATTGCCCGAGAGTTGCATGGTACCTCTTCCGAAGTTATTGCCGTTGTATCCCTGCCCGTTAACTGTGCCGCCGAGATTGTAATTAGGGGCGAGTTCCAACACGCCGGTATTGCCGATGTTGATTACCCCGCCGTTTGTAAATGTATTTTGCACTCTAACCGTTGTCGCACCTATATTGATAGTACCGCTATTTGAACCTCCGGTAAGTACCAATCGTCCTATCAGGTCAACATTCCCGCCTATATTGTCATCATTGACCGCGAAAGTCCCTGTATTCGCAAAGTTTTGTACTGTCAATCCCCAGCCGTTCGTGAAGAACGTACCGCCGGTAGCATTAAATGCACCCGTCCAGGTCACATTATCCGAAACGAAAAAATCTGCAGTGTTTGAGGTAAAACCATCGTTTCGGATGAACGGCTGAAGTGAAGTCACGGGCGGCGTGGCTGCATTCTGAACCCTTGCTTGAAGGTTGTAATTAGCTCCGATGTCTGCAAGGTCAAGACCGAGTGCATTGTATGGGTAGCCCGGATTGGTTCCCAATGACCATGTGACGGCATTGGCTCCGCTGGCAACAACCGTATATCTGGGGGCAGCAATGTTCCCTGTAGCCGGATTGCCTTCTACAAGATTTTGGTCTGTCGAGACAGTCAGACCGTTTCCTCTGTTATATGTCAGGGTTGCCTGCCCGTAGGCATCACCTCCGCAGTAGGCGGCAACAACAGCCAAGAGAAACGCGCCGCAGCGGGTTCTCCAGTTTTTCCTCGCTTTTTTCACCAAAAGTTCGCTTGTGAATCCGTTCATAGTTTTCATAAAAGTAAACAAACCTTTCTCTAAGTATCGTTCACTATGTTTTTTGCCGCTGGGTAACGAACTGTCGGCGGTACGAAAAAACCATATATTACGCCTTGCCGGAACATTTATCCGTCAATTCCGGTGTACTCTCTAGCGTTTTATCGGCGAATCACAGCGGCACAGTTAAATATATCCCGCAATTTTTCATGCCGATAATCTAGTTAGTGATTGAAAAATCGGAAAAACGCCTTGCTAAACTTGAGTAATTATTGCGGCTAAAAGAAAAAATTTAGAGGAAAGTGAATAGTTATTAGTGAATAACAACCGTGTTTGCGGACGGCAAACGCAAGGCGGTGACGAAAAAGGTGATAGGGGGGTGCTAACAAACCGAAAAGTTTCTCAAACTATTGGAGTTCTGAAAACGTGCAATCGGACCGTTACGGATTCAGCGTCTTCTTGCGTTTTCTTCCAAAAGTTGATAAAATGTTCACAGTTTGCTTTTCTGTACTGCACGATTTGAATACACATCGTAATGTCTCCCAAACAGATTAAGGTTTTACATGTTCTGGTATGTCTCGGCGGCGGCGGTGTCGAAACACTTCTCCTGAATTTGCAAGAGCGGTTGCCGGAACACATCACCTTTGATTACCTCGTTGCGCACCCTGCATTTCGGGACAAGGAAGCACGGGCATTCGGTTCAACCGTCCATCTTACCCCGCCGGAGATGCGGAGTCCTACCCGCTGGGCAGCCCATGTCGGACAACTCGTCAGCGAACACCATTATGCCGCAGTACATTTTCACCGTTTTGCCTTCGGCGGCAGTGTCTTGAAAGCCGCAAAGCGGGCTGGTGCGCGTTTGCTGATAGCCCATCGTCACAGCATGCATTCAGTGGAATCATTTCTGAAAAATATGCTGTACTATCCCTATCACTGGACTATCAACCGATGGCTGCTTTTGCGCCATGCCACTCACATTGTCGGCTGCAGCAGTGACGTACTCCGTTTGTACATGGGACCATTCGCAAAGCACCCAAAATGCAGGACTGTTTTGAACGGTATTATCGTTGATACCTTTGCCGACAGAGCGGCGGCAGCACCCGCGAAAGCAGAATTGTGCAAGAGTTACGGTATCCCGCCGGACACGCACATTGTCGGTACTTTCGGAAGAATGGATGCCAACAAAAATCATACATTTCTGTTAAACGTTTTTGACCTTCTGGCGAAACGCAATCGAAATAATTTAGCCGGTACTCCGGCAATCTTGTTTATCGGCGGCGAGGGTTTGTTGCGGTCGCAATTAGAGCAGGAACGGGAGCGGCTTTCACTATCAGATAGAGTATTTTTTCCGGGGCAGTGCGCAAACGTGCCGGAATCGTTGAGCAATCTGTTTGACTGTTTTGTTTTGCCATCGAAAACAGAGGGCTTGCCCGTAAGCATCATTGAAGCCGTTGCGGCTGGTCTACACGTAGTTTGCTCGGATGTCATAACGAAGGACCTTACCGATACATTCCAAGACCGCATTACAGCACTGCCGCTTTCCGCACCGCTGGAACGCTGGGCTGACGCAATAGAAAGTGCCGTTCAACGCCGGATTTCGCCCGAACAAGGTCTCGCTCTGATACGCAATTCACCGATGACGTTTGATAATTTCGCCAACGAAATAATCAAGATTTACGAAGGCGTAGGATTAAAATCCTTGCGCTAATTATTTCGTTCCCCCCCTCAAATCACGTAAATTAAAACACAGTTTTCTCATTTCAGTTTCTCACATTGAAGTATGGTTAAGAAAATTATCACCGAATACGAGCTCGCCATTCGCTACTCAACATGGCACTTTTTGCCCTTGCCGACTTTAACAGTTTTTACCGTCTCTTTCGCGGGACTTCGATAATTCGCGGCTGAGCGTCACATTCGATTCCTTCAAATTTCACCGGCTCGAAATTGACCGTGTTTGCCGTCATTGCATCCTGCCTTGCCGGTCTCGCTTGAAAGTCCCTCAACAACGCTGCAACCTGCGGATGATAGTCCATCATGCCGTTGGGCTGCCTTTGACCGTAAGAATCAAACGCTCCGATAGTTACAATGCTTGAGTACCTGTCGTGAAATTCATAAGCGTCATATCCCTTATCCCGCAAAATTTTACAGAGTTTAACGGCGGCTTTTTCCGCCAGTTCAAGTTCCGACTTGCCATTGTCGAGAAATTCTCTTCTGCCGTCAAGAATCTCTTCGATTTTATTCTGTTTGATTTCAATCCTGCCGGTAAATGTTGCAATCTGCACAGTATAACGGCCGGGACAATTCAATAAGGAATACGGACGCTGGTCGTTCAATTTAGCGACAAAGTCGTCCACTACACCGGACTGCTTGAAATAGCCGGAATTTAACAGCGGGTTTGTAACAGCGAAACACATCTGGAAAGGACTCGGAGTACCTTTTGGAATTTGTTGTCCCGGAAACTGCTTCATACATTCCGGGTATACCTGCCGAATGTCTTTGAGTATTTTCTGCAATTCCAAATCGTCAACGGTTTGAAAGTCGCCGATAAGAACGGCGTATTCGTCAATTTTGCCCTTCTTGTTGTATTGCGGACGTGTTTTTGAATACGGGTTACGTTTCAAGTCCTTTTCCAAACGGGTATCACTAACGAAAGTATGATTGTAGAAATACGCCTTAAGTTTATAATCCTTGCGCAGTTCATAAACGAGAGAATTTGCCTGTTCGCGCCCTTTCTGACCGGAAAATGAACATACGTGAATCATCCACGGACCGTTGGTCTCGGTGACGGTGTATTCTTTTTTCGGGTCGGCTTCTACGTGTCGATTTCCCGGCACCAATTTTCTCAGAAAGTCGGGGACTTGCGCCTGAACGTGACAAAACACTGCGGAAAAAAATACCGCTGCGAGAATAACTCGGAAAATACGCCTAGCAGTAAATTCGTTCATCGTTTGTTCCTCTTTGAATCCCGCATTTTGACGCGGTTTTGTCGGGATACTACAAATTTCGGTAAAATTTGACACTGTCTTGACGGGATACTATAAATTTCGGTAAAAAAAGTAAAGGGCAAATCGGAAACATTGCGTCCGGTTGATTTTTTCCGATGATGCGGTAAAATGAAAGTGACTGTACGGTAATTTTCCGTTTCAATCATTTGCCGTTTTGTACTTTTCCGTTATTCCTTTTTCCAAGATGATGTTCCGAGACGATGTCTGACGACCAGAATTCTCCCGAAATTCAAAGTACTTCCGAGTCCCCCGAAAAGCCGAAAAAACGTCTTATCGGCTCGCAGCGTGACCCTGACGCTTACCGTCCAAAACCGGTTATTGCCGTTGAAGGCGCAACGCCTGCACCGGAAAAGTCCGCTCCTGCGGAAGTAAAAACCGCTACCTATCCGCCGGAAGGGGAATCAAAAATTATCGAACCCGCTCCGCAGCCGTTGCCGACACTTCCAAAAGAAGTACAGGAAAAACTGGACGGCGATGAACCGGTTCAACTGTCCGAAGATGGCGAAAAAGCGTTAAAAAAAATACCGGTAGCTCACACTTCCGGAAGAGCGATTCCGCCAACCCGCTTCGGAAAACTTTCCGATGATTTGGAAGAAGAATTCAACGCCATCGTTGGAAATACTGACCTTGCGGAACTCGTCATACAGACGAAAAGTATCGCCGACCAAGATATTCTGGAAAAGGACGCAAAAGTAAAAGCGAAAGTAATTTCGATACATGGCGAGAACGTTTTCGTTGATGTCGGGGCAAGAGAACAGGGCATCATTCCGCTGAAAATTTTCCCTGAAGAAACCGTCTTGAAAATCGGTGATGAGATTGACGTTATCATTCTTCGTCTTAATGAAGGACTTTACGAAGTCACTATTCCGCTTGCGGCTGCCGATGTACACGATTGGTCGCAAGTCCAAACAGGAATGGTTGTCGCGGCGCATATCACGAAAGTCAACAACGGCGGTCTGGAATGCGAAGTTAACCGCTTGCGGGCTTTTATGCCCTTCAGTCAGATTGACATCGGTTTCGTAGAAAAGCCGGAAAGTTATGTCGGACAGACCTTGAAATGTATTGTCGAAGAAGTCAACCCTGAACGCCGGAATCTGGTTGTCAGCCGCCGTGCACTGTTGCATCAGGAACGGGAAGCGTCAAAAGAACAAGTTCTTGCATCGCTTGAGGAAGGACAAATTCGTGAGGGTTTAATCCGTAAAATTATTGATGCCGGTGTTTTCGTTGACTTGGGCGGCGTTGACGGCTTCATTCACATCAGCAAACTTGCTTGGGGGCGAGTCAAACATCCAAGCGAAGTGGTGCAGGAAGGCACCAGAATCAAAGTCCGTATTGAAAAGATTGATTCGGAAACAGGCCGTATTTCGCTGGTGTATCGGGACGATGCAACAAATCCGTGGGCTAACATCGGCGAAAATTTTTCGGTGAAAACACAAGTCCGAGGCAAGGTCACGAGAATTACGGACTTCGGTGCGTTTGTTGAACTTGCGCCGGGTGTTGAGGGCTTGGTACACATCAGCGAGTTGTCGCACAAACGGGTGAACGCAGTCCGAGATGTTTTGAAAGAAGGCGATTGGACGGATGTTTTCATTGTTTCGGTCGACCCTGAAACGAAGCGTATTGCGCTGTCGATTCGGCAGTTGACTCCGAAACCCGAAACGGAAACGGAAGAAAAACCGGCGGAGGAAGGGCAGCCGGAAACCGCAGCACCGGAGAAACAACAGCGGATGAGAAGCGATAAATTGAAAGGCGGAACGACCGGCGGTAATTCCGGCAACCGTTTCGGCTTGAAGTGGTGATAATTTAGCGTAGGATTTTAATCCTATAAATATGTATGTTGCGTCACAATATTCTAGCGGTAGTGTTAGCGGGCGGGCGCGGTTCACGGTTAGAGCCGCTGACTCGTGACCGGGCAAAACCCGCGGTGCCTTTCGGCGGTGCATATCGGATTGTAGATTTCACACTCTCGAACTGTTACAACAGCGGTGTACGTAAAATTTTGCTCTTAACGCAGTACAAAGCAATGTCGCTTGATAGACATATTTCCATCGGCTGGAACAGGTATTTTTGTCGGGAAATGAGAGAATATGTCGATGTTGTACCGCCGCAGCAGTACACAGATGACGATTGGTATCTAGGCACAGCCGATGCCGTTTATCAAAACGTCTTTGCGATTCAAGATGAAAAGCCGGATTACATCATCGTTCTCGGCGGCGACCATATCTACAAAATGGATTACGGCAAGATGCTGGACTTCCACATACGAAATAATGCGGACGCAACTGTTGCCGCTATACCGATTTCACCGACTGAAGCAAGCGGACAATTCGGCGTGATGGAAGTCAATAAGGAGTTCCGCATCGTCGGTTTTGAAGAAAAGCCGGAAGAGCCGAAACTTATTCCGGGGTTGTCCGACCGCTGTCTCGCTTCAATGGGCATCTACATTTTCAATGCGGAATTTTTGTATGACGAACTCAGCATTGACGCGGCGGACAAAACCAGCAAACACGATTTCGGCACGAACATCATTCCTTCGCTTATTGCCGAAAAGCGGATTTTCGGTTTCTCGTTCATGGACGAAAACAAGAAGACCGAAGCGTATTGGCGTGATGTCGGAACGCTTGACTCTTTCTATCAGGCAAATATGGACTTAGTGAACGTTGACCCGCATTTGAATCTTTATGACGAAGAGTGGCCTATTTACACTTTTCATCCGAATTTGCCGCCGCCGAAATTTGTTTTTGCGAGTCAGTTGAGAACCGGTTTGGCGTTGGACAGTATTGTTTGTCCGGGCTGTATTATTTCCGGCGGTTTCATTTCTAATTCTATTATCGGCTACCGATGCCGGATTAACAGTTTTTCGAGTGTAGAGTCGTCCATCCTGTTTTCCAATGTAAACATCGGAAGAGGATGCCGTATCCGTAGTGCGATTATAGACAAAGACGTTTCGGTGCCGCCGGGAGATACCATCGGTTATGACCAGCAGCGCGACCGGCAGCGGGGTTTTACGGTGACGAAAAACGGTATAACTGTCGTTGCAAAACAGACGAATGTAGAGGTGAACATCGAGTAGTACAATGAAAACATTTTGCCGTGTTTTATCCGTCATTTTGCTTTTATGTATTCCGCTGACAGCGCAGGAGCCGCGGCGGCTGGATATTGACGAAATCGTCCCCGTCCCAACTTCCGGCGGAACTTGGATTTACGGCGATGTACTCTTCTCGCATGATTGGCATATTCAAAAGAACGTTCTCACCGGCAATTATCGTCTCCTTGACGGCAATTCAATGCAACGGTCGGTAGGTACCTTCGAGGAGTGTCAAAAACGCCTCGAAGAAATTCAAACCGAAGAAGGAATTTTACCGATGTCGGGTTCTGCCGTCATTCTTTTGCACGGCTTTGTTTCCAACTCGGTGGTGATGAAAACATTTGCCGAATACATGAAAGAAAGAAAAACGCACGACTACGTCTATTGCATGACTTATCCTTCGACTATGCAGTCAATTTTCGACCACGCTGTTATGCTGGACAGCGTGGTGCGGAATCTGCCGCCGACGGTCAAGCGAATTGATTTTATCGGACACAGCATGGGCTGCATCGTGATTCGCCGTTATATGAGCGGTCCCTTGAAAAAAGATTGGCAACTGCCAGAAAACAAAGCGGGACAGCGGGTTAATTTTTCGCCGGACAAACGTATTGGACGTTTTATGATGTTAGGACCGCCGAATCATGGTTCGATTGTTGCAAAAGTTGCCATCGGCAAAGACCCGGTTCGCCGCCGCTTGATGGGTAGCAGCGGTGATGAACTCGGTCTTGATTGGGAAAAGACCGAAAAATCGCTCGGGATACCTTCTTGTCCATTTGCGATTATCTCCGGTGGACGAGGAGACGGCATCGGTTTCAGCCCAATGATTCCGGGAGATGACGACGGCGTGGTCAGCACCGAGGGAACGAAACTGCACGGTGCGGCTTATTGGCTGCAATTCAAAGTCGGGCACGGCGAAATGCTTCTCACCGAAGAGGTTTTTGATACCGCCATTGAATTTCTGAAAACGGGAAAAATAAAAGGTGTTAGATAAGTCAACACGTGCGTAGGATTACTGTATTTCTGAAATACGTCTACGCTGACGGCGGGGTTGACTATTGCGTGCAGAGCGGCGAGTCGCCTTTCGGCGTTTGAGGCGCAATGGGAAGCGCGGGGGTAGTGAATAGTTAATAGTGAACAGTTATGATAGAACGCAATCGTAAGATTGCAAACGAACAGAGATTACAATGACCGATCATTAATGAAAACAATAAAAATTTTGCAAGAGGGGTAAAAATTTGTTCGTAAATCAACAGCAAACAGCCGAGATTCGGAGAGAAATAGACAACGAAATGGGCTTAACTGTCCTGTAAAATCCGCCGGGATTATCAAAAATCGGCAAAATAATCTCAAACATAGCCGAAAAAATCCTTTCAACCGCCACAATACTTGCTTTTTTCAAAAAATACTGTCTAATGTGACGATACCAAACACGTTCCATAGTGTTCTAGAAGATATACACATGTCCCGTTTCGTTAATTTTTATGAGTAACTCCGCAACCGCTTCTGCTTTCACCGTTGTCCCTTTTGGAAGTTCCGCTCAATTCTTTCTGGCGGTATTGCCGGAAGAAAATTATCAAATCGCTGATGACACGCAGGGGCATGGAAAGACCGCCGATGATTGGGCGGCACAAATCCGAAACATTCTCGAAAACACGCGGCAAATTTTACTGGAAAACGGATTTGAAAACAACGTTGCGGCAAGCAATTTCTTTTTGAAGGACATCGGCAAAAAAGAACTTATTCGGCAGATAATCTGGGAAGTTTTTCCAACGGAATCATTTCCGAAAGAACTCGGAGCAACGACTTTTATTCCGCAGCCGCCTGCCGACGGTTCCGCAGTGACGCTGGAACTCTGGGCAATAAAAGGCAATAGTGACAACAGCAGAACAATCAAGGACGATTTCGTTTCCTTCGTTTCAGAAGTTGAATTTGACGGTTTGCGCTGGATTTTTGCCGGCGATGCCCGTTCCGAAACAGCACCGATTGGTGCATATCGCCGGTCTTATTCCGCTTTTGAGCAACTTCGTGAGCAACTCCGCTGTGTTGAAGCGGATATTCCGCAGGTCTTGCGGACTTGGATTTATCAGGGACATCTTGTCCTGCCGGAAGGTGAAACACAGCGGTACAAGGAATTGAATCGGGCAAGAACGAATTTTTTCAATGGTATTGAATTTTTGAAGGACTATCTGCCGAAAGACCACTCCGGTACAGTGTATCCGGCTAGCACCGGTATCGGCACCGATGACATGGACATCGTAATTTCTGCGATAGCCGTAGCGAAATCCCAAAAAACGCTCGGCATCCATTCCCCGTTTCTGACTGTTCCGCTGGAAAATCCG
>WRCR01000050.1 GCA_009783865.1 Planctomycetaceae bacterium
AGCGGCAGCGCATCCGTCGGATTAGCGTAATACACTCCGCCGGTTGTTTCGGCAATGCTGCGCAAGAGCGTTTCATTTCTGCTCGGATTTTCCCGCTCCGAATCGCTCATCTGTACTTGCAGAATCCGTTCCAGCCGCAGGTCACTGTCCGGCAAGAAAAGTCGAACCGTCCAATTTCCTTCTTCGGAAAGCGGCAAATGAACCTGATAAGTTCCCGGCACATTCGGGTCAACCGCTGCCTGAACAGTCCGCAAAGCACCGGACGGCGAAATAACATCGACCGGCAACTCCGGCATCGTTAATGGACGCAGTTGCGCATCGTTTGCCGTAATACGCAGTTGCGCAATTCGTCCCAAAGTATATCGGCGGCGGCCAGCAGTTAGCGAACCGCGGTCGGACTCCCGCTGCAAACGCCCTTGCGAAACATAGCGCAACATTCGAGTTGTCAACTTTTCGTACATCTTGTCATCGATTCTGCGCAGCCGCCAAAGTTCACCGCTGCCGATGTAAAGAACTCGTCCTGCTCCGTAGAATTGACTGACGACCAGCGCGCCGCTGCCTATTTTACCGGCTGCTTCCGGCGAACCGGAAGAAACATAAAGCGTTGCCGCCGGTTTAACTCCGCGCACAGCAAAGAACCCGTAAAAGCCGGGGAAATCATTCCAGAAAGCACGGGACTCAACTGCGTTATCCGAAGTCCGAAGGAACTCCGCCTCTTCACCTTGCGGCGTGAACTTCAAGGGACTCGGCTTCTCCTCACCGTGATACCGATGGTCAAACGCCGATTGCCGCGCAAAGAATTCAACCGGATACAAGGCGCGAATCTTGTCCATAGTCATATCGGTTACCCAGCCCGCAACAGCATCGTTCTGAAAAACATTGCCCGCTACGAGAAGCAGACCGCCGCCCATTCTGCCGACCCAATGTTCGAGGTTATTGATTTGCTCCGTTGACAAGTCCCGCCAATTCGGGTCGAAGGCAATTATAATATCGTATTGCGAAATTTCCGCCGGATTTGACGGAAACGCAGTCAATATCTTCTCGGCATTTTGCGAAGCACCGGGTTTAGACCAAGGAAGATAAACATCGGCGGACATCGATTTATCGCGGTGAATCTGTGTGCAAAGAAATTGATAATCCCGTGTCGGTGCCGAAGCAAACAGCAGCACCCGGTCTTTGCGGTCGACCACTTCCGTTTCGGCTTCGCGCTTGTTGTCTTCCTCCAATTTATCAGCATCGGGCGGTGTTATTTTTGCCGTCAACTTGATTTTTTGCGGTTCGGCAAGACGGATTTCAAACACTGCTTCTTGAACGCCGAAATTTTTGAAGGTTAATGTTTTTTCACCGATTTTCGTTTGCAATTCGTTTGACTCTTGTCCGTCTGTGATTTTCTGTGACCATAACTCCAGCGGAAAGGTATCGGTTTGCGAACTATCCGTTTCATTACCGCCGATTTTTTCAACGGAGACCTTTGCCGTGAAAGGGTCATTCGGAAAAGCGCGTTCCGGTACATCGATGTTCGCAACACGGAAATTGACCGCTTGTTGAACCTTTCCGACACCGATGGTGAAAATAGGTATCTGCTGTCTGACGGCGGTTTCCGCAGCGGTGTTTAATGAGTCGGTATTCTTGCCGGTTTCGCGACCATCGGTGATAACAACGATGCCGGTTAAAGGTCTGCCTTTTTCATTTTGCAGGACTTCGGAGATTGCGGAGTCGAGCCGGGTTTCAACGCCTTCTGCTTTTAACGCCGCAAACACTTCTAAAGAGGTTCCTAAAGATGCGGGGGCTTCAGCCCCCGCATCTTTCAAATTATTTTCCGCGACATTTTCCTCTCCCGCATCTCTCGTATGTTGAAAGATTCTTTCGGCGGTCTTGTCGAAGGAGTAGACCGCTATGTCATGTTTTTCGAGAATTTTATTTACCATGTCGCTGCGCTGGAGCCAATCGGTGATTGCTTCGAGGCGGTTCGGTCCCGCTTCTCCGGTGTTGTTTTCGACAACATCGTGATTTCCCATACTTGCGGAGGTGTCAACGAGAACGGCAACGCGGGAGGAGCCGACGATATGTTCCCATTGCGGTTTCAGATAAAACAATAACAGGGCAACGAGAACGAGAAAGCGCAATGACAACAGCAGAATCCGCTGCCAATGTTTTAGCGTTGCGGTATCGGAACGATAGCGGCGGTAAAAGTAGAGGACGAACAAAATGAATACGAGAAGCGGCAGCAGAGAGTCGCTGCTTTCTTGTATGCGTCCCCAGCGGAACACTGCGGGAGCAACTTCGGCGAAAAGGAAAACGTCGGCTAAAATCATAGCCGTTTAGTATAACATGTTTTTCGGAAAAAGTACGGGCGGGAGGTTATAATCTCTTGCGAAAAAATTGTCATTCAATTATAATCAAGTAAAACCCGCGCCGCCGCTTAAACTTAAAACGGCGGGCTAAACTAGAATCTCATTTTTTTATTGCCATGAAACATTTATTTTGCAAGTTGTTTTTGTTTCTGCTGTTGTTCTGTACGCTAAGTGAAGTACCGTGCTGGGCACAGCGTCCGACTGCGCTGTCGAAGAATTTCGAGACCGTTGTCCGGCAGTACGGATTCAACGACATCGACAATCCGCCGCTGCCGGGCTGTTCACTTTTCGTCGGCAGTTCGTCCTTCCGTATGTGGGGCGAAAAACTTGAAGCGGTCTTTGCCGGCTACGAAGCCGTAAATCGCGGTTTCGGCGGTTCACAAATCGACCAGAACATTCTCGTTCTCGACCGAATTCATTTGCCGTACAAGCCGTCAAGAATTATTCATTTCTGCGGCGGAAATGATATAAATGCCGGTAAGACACCCGAAAGTGTTTTCAACGATTTCAAATACTACGCAGCGCGGCATTGGAATCAAAATCCGTATGCGCAGATATTTTTCGTTTCGATTCATCGCGCACCGGTTCGTGAAAAAAGTTGGACGGAAACCGGCAAACTCAACGCTTATGTGAAAGAATTGTCGGAGAAGGTTCCCGGTCTGCACTTCATTGATGTTTCGTCCGCTATGAATGATGCCGACGGAAACGTCCGGGAAGACATTTGGCTCAAAGACCGCCTTCATTTGAACGAAGCCGGTTATGAAATCTGGACTAACGTTTTCAAGAAAGCGTTTGATACCGAAAAGCAGAACCGGCAGGAACAAGATGCCCATACTCTTTTCAAGGTGCGGAAAGAAGCCGGTCTCTTTGACGACCCGCGATTCAAAGAAGACGGCATTGCAATCAATGTACCGAAAGATGAAGTCAATTTGAGCATTATCTTCATCGGTGACAGCATCACAATCGGCGGCGGAGACGATGCGCCTCCGAACCGCTGCGCTGCATATCTGACAGCGCAAGCGGGAATCGGCAAAGTTATTTTTTCCAATCAAGGAGTGAACGGACTAACAACGGTTGACTTCCTGCCTTCGCAAAACAAACGTTTTCCGAAAGTTGTTGAAGCGGCAGAGCAATTCAAGAACGATGCGAACGCTCAACTGCTCTTTTCGATAATGCTGGGGACTAATGACAGTGCCGTCAATGGAGCCAACGGCGCGCCGGTTTCGCCGGAACAGTACCGCGGGAATCTGAAAGAACTCGTTGACAAACTGCTTGCCGATTATCCGGCGGCAAAGGTTGTGGTGCATCGTCCGATTTGGTACAGCGACAACACGCAGAACGCATGGGCTTATCTTTTGGAAGGGCAACTTCGGGCTGCAACTTACGCTTCCGAAATCGAAAAACTTGTTGAGTATTACGCAGGAACGCCGGACAAGAAGCGGGTATTTTTGGGCGATACTAAAGCGTATTATTATTTCAAGAAGCATTACGAAAGCACGATGAAGCACGAGACGGGGGCGAAAGGAACGTTCTTTCTGCATCCCGACAAGCGCGGAGCGGATGTACTCGGCAGGTTCTGGGGCAGCGCAATACAGGATGTTGTGAGAGGTGAGTAGCGAGTAGAGAGCCGGCGGCGACTATGTCGCCGGCTGCACCGCCCAGCGGATAATGGTGCGAAAGAGAACGTCGGCGTTCACCGGCTTGCCGAGAACGTCATTCATACCGGCAACAAGATATGTGTTGCATTCAGCGGCAGAATCATTAGCGGTCAATGCGACTATCGGTATCTTGTCTCCGTCCGGTAATTTACGGATTAACTGTGATGCCTCGATGCCGTCCATTTCGGGCATCTGAATGTCCATTAAAATCAGCGCATACTTTTTACGTTGAAACTTTTCAATCGCTTCTTTTCCGTTAGATGCAACATCGACTTGAAATTCATGTTTTAGCAGACCAACGATAACCATCTGATTGATGCGGTTATCGTCAGCGATCAAAATCGAAGCCGCCTTCAAATGTTCCGGTATGATAACTTGGTCGGCAGTTGCGTCTTTGGTATTGCCGATATTATCTTCGTCAGGTTTCTGCGGAGTCAGCACTGCTGCGGCATGAGGAACATCAAAACGGACAGTGAATGCAAACTTCGAGCCCTGATATTCTTTGCTTTCCGCCCAGATTGTTCCGCCCATTCGTTCAACAATACCTCTGCATATCGACAGTCCTAATCCTGTTCCGCCGTATAAACGTTTCAGAGAACCGTCCGCTTGTCTAAACGGTGAAAAAATATCCTGCAAGTCATTTTCTCCGAAACCGATTCCCGTATCGGTGACGCTTATACGTAATTCAACCTGTGCTGTTTCAAGCATTTGGGATTTAACTTCCAGCGTGATTGAACCCTTCGGAGTAAATTTAACGGCATTATCCAAGATATGTTCCAGCACCTGCCGCAGACGAACCGCGTCTCCGATAATCCGCTTTGGAAGAGAATCATCCTTCAAGAACAGAAATTCGAGTTGGTTTTCGCTACACTGCTTGCGGACATCGGAAACAAGAGCGTCAATAAGTTCAGCGGGCGAGAATTCTTTATAGTCAAGCGTCAGTTCATTGTCTTCTATCGCGGAAAAGTCCAGTACGTTATTGACTAACTGCATCAGCATTTGCGAAGAGTATTCGATATTCTTAACAAAACCGGCTTGTTCTTCGGACATGCCGGTATCCTTAATGAGATGCAGCAGTCCCGTGATAGCGTTCATCGGAGTTTTGATTTCATGTGATACATTCCGCAGAAATTCTCCTTTGAGCCGGGCAAGATTTTCAGCGGCATTGCGCGCTTGAACCAATTCGGCTTCGTATTGCCGGATTTTTGTTACGTCAATGAACCAGGCAGCAACGCCGGGTTCATTGAAATAATCGGTCAGAAATAAGTTGGCGAGCATTTCTTTTTGGGCACCCTGTTTCGTTACAATCGAAACCTGCCGCCATTTGACAGAATGTTTTTCAACTTCCGTTAAAAGATGTTCGGCAAGAATAGAGTCCTTAAAATAATCGGCAAGTACATCTCCCAATTCTACTCCGAGCAGTTCGGTCATAAACGGAGTAACATAGCGGACTATACCGTCACGAATTATTGTTAAGCATACCGGACTGGAATTAAGTATGCTGCGGAAACTGCGCTGCTGCCGTTCAAGCATTTTGCGGGTTTTCATCAGTTCGCGCAGGTCCTGTATAGAAGAGATAATATACGCTTTGTCGTCCCGAATAATACGGTGCAGCGTGACTTCCGATGGAATCAATTCTCCGTCAAAACGCCGATGCTGCCAGAAAAAGACAGAATGTCCGTTTTCAATAGCATACTTAACATATTTCATCGACTCTTCGCTTGATAATTTACCATTCGGCTGATATTTCGGTGACAAATCCCCCACATCTTTTACCAATTTGAAAAAATCTTCTTTCGTCTCAAAACCGAATGCCTTGACCGCGGAAAGATTAGCATCGGTTAGTTGATAACTGTCATCAAAAAGAAGCACTATAGTCGAGATAGAGTTGAGCAGCATTGCGGCACGCCGTTCCGCTTCCTGCTCTTTGAGTTGTTCAATGGAGGTCTCCAGTTGTCCGGCAAGCATATTGAACGCCTTGGAGAAGTCGCCCATGAAATCGACCCGCTGACTGAAATCGCCTGCGGCAACTTGTTCAACCTGCCAAGTGATATGCCGCAAATTGGCTTGCAAGGTCTTCAGATAGCCGGCTAATATGCCTCGTACTAAAACCGGTGAATCGAAATTGCCTTCTGAGAATTGTTTAAGAATATCACGGATTGCAACGAGGTCGTCATAAGTGCGTTTTGCATCGGAATTTTCGTTCAGCGGAGCAGTTGCATCAACAGCGGGAACAGAACGGTCTGTCAATATCCGCCGGAGCAGCGAAAATTCCGATTGGGTTTTATCAGCACTCATCGGGAAATCAAGAAATTTTATTTACTTCGAAACGGCAGGTTCTGTTTACTTCGAAGCGGCAGGTTCTGTCGCCGGAAGCCCAGCAATCGACTTCCTTTGCGGCGAACTCGATTCCTGTGTATTTGAAGAACAGAGCAGCGATGAATCCTTCGTCGTAATTGCAGACCTCAAGTCCGACATCCGGCAAGCCGCTGCAATCAAGGTCTTCGGAAACCGTCAGGACAAATTGTCCTTTTTCGGTATCCGCTTTTTCGATCCGCAGAATCCCGATGCCCAGCGTCTTGAGTGTCTCTTGCAGTTGAGCGACAAATTCATTGAAAGGTTTGTCTTTATATTCCGACATGAAATGGTCGAAGAAAAACTTACCCGCAAGAAAACCGGCATCGTAAAACAGTTTGTCGCATGCTTCGGTACCTAATTGCCGTTCTGCGACATCGCGGAACGTATATTGCAGAAGGCGGTACAAAGTGATGTCAACGAGATTTCCAAGGTTAGGACGACCGGCTTTGATGTCGCCGATGATGTCCCAGGTGAATTCATAATTTCGTTCCATTTCGGTTCTCCTATAGTAAATTGACTGATAAACAACGGACGAAATCCGCACGCTGTACAATGTAGAGTGTTTGCCGGCATTTGTCAAGACAAAGAGAGATGCAACAGAAACCGCCTAACAACAAGCCCTGACTCGAAAAATTTTTGCAACGCCAAACCCCTAAAAAACAAGGCGCAAATGCCTTCCAATGCCTGTATATTACCTGAACTACCTGATTTAACATTATTTTATCCATTTTAATATTTAGTGGTTAGTGACGAGTATTGAGTAGTGAGTAACAAAAGCCGCAAGTTTCGGCGGAGTACCGGTGACATAGATAAAGGCGGCGGGCTTACGCCCGTCAGTGGAACTGCTTTTTTCGTCCAAAACCGGCGGGGGTAGTCCCGCCGCTCTTGATTGTTATTCTTCGCAATCTTTCGATTGCGGCACTGTTCCCGCAACTCGCCACTCAAACCGCGGTTTGCGGGTCGCCGGAAGACATGCAGTCGGACTAAATGTAATCCCAATTCACACGATCACACCACGCTCACTTTTTCCATTACATCGCCTTCTTGAATGGAATCGACTACGTCTTGTCCTTCGATGACTTGCCCGAAGACGGAATGTTTGCCGTCAAGCCAAGATGTCTTAACGTGAGTAATGAAAAACTGCGAACCGTTAGTGTTGGGACCGGCGTTTGCCATCGACAGAACACCGGGACCGCTGTGTTTGAGGTCTTCGTGAAACTCGTCTTCGAATTCATAGCCGGGACCGCCGGTACCGGTGCCTTTCGGACAACCACCCTGAATCATAAAGTTTTCAATGACGCGGTGAAAAGTTAATCCGTTGTAGAAGCCGGAATTTGCCAATTTTTCAAAATTAGCGCAGGTATTCGGTGCTTTGTCGTCAAAGAGTTGCAGTTTAATAGTTCCGCGTTTCGTTTCAATCGTTGCTGTTTTCATAGTGAAAAATCCTGTAAAAGAAATAATAGCCGCCCGCTGGTCGGATGGACAAGTGAACAGCAATTCTAACAAAAACACCGGAATAAAGTATACCGGTGAAAAATTTTATGCCTCTGTCACGCTGTTTTTCACACATGACTTCAGTTTCACTTTGATTGCGGTACAATGTCCGTTTTGATTCTAAATTATCAACCCCTTCCATGATGCCCAGTCCGGTTGTTGAATTCCGCAATGTTTCCTTTTCCTACGGCGGTCCCGTTGTTCTCGAAGACGTTGCGTTTTTAATAGAAAGCGGCGATTTCGTTGCGGTGGTGGGACCCAACGGCGGCGGCAAAACAACGATTCTAAAACTAATGCTCGGCTTGCTGACTCCGCAGCAAGGCACTATTCGTCTGTTCGGACAGAACCCGAAACAATCCCGTCCGCTGGTAGGTTATTCTCCGCAATTCTTGAGCGTTGACTTTTGTTTCCCGCTCACCGTTTTTGATGTCGTGCTAATGGGACGTATCAAGCCCACTTGGAATCCCGCCGCACTTTGGTACAGCAAGGAAGACCGCAATGCTGCCCGCGAGGCAATTCGGATAATGCAGTTGGAAAAATTCATCGATGCTCCTTTCGGCGGACTTTCCGGCGGACAGCGGCAGCGCGTCCTCATTGCCCGATGTATCTGCGGCAAACCGAAATTACTCCTGCTTGATGAACCTACCAACAACATTGATATTTCTTCGGAACAAATCCTGTCGCAGATACTGACGGAATTAAATCAAACGATGACCGTCGTAATGGTATCTCACGATGTCGGGTTTGTAGAAGAATGTGTAAAAAAAGTGATTTGCGTGAACCGCTCGGCAGCGGTACATTCTGTTTCGGAACTCGGCGATAATCAGACCATCAATTCGCTTTACGGACATACCGGTATGAAGTTAGTTGTTCATGGACATCGGTAAAACAAGCGTCTGGCGGAAAACATTTTGCATGCCCTATATCATTGACAACATACCGAAAATAGGATACACTTTGATAAACAGTTAAATTCTCCATCAAGGACGTTATCGATTTATGCCGCGCGAACCGATTATTACAGCACAGAACAGCAAACAGGAGCCGGACGCTGACTTTCCGCAGCCGGTTCAACCGTTGCCGGAATTGACGGAAGAAGAAAAGACACTGCGTCCGAAGCGGTTGTCCGACATGGTCGGACAATGTGAGGTCTTTGAACGTCTGATGATTTCGATTAAAGCGGCAAAAAAACGCGGCGAAACGCTTTCGCACATTCTTTTCGATGGACCGCCCGGTCTTGGAAAAACAACCTTTGCGACCTGTATTCCGAAAGAACTCGGCGTACCGGTACAAATTGGAAATGGTGCTACGCTCAAGTCCCCGAAAGACGTTCTTCCCTACTTGACCAACGCCGAAGAAGGTTCGGTGCTGTTCATTGACGAAATTCACCGGATGCAGAAAACCGTTGAAGAATTTCTTTATCCCGCAATGGAGGATTTTCGGGTTGACCTAACGCTGGGAGAAGGGGTATCAGCGAGAACGCTGAACATTCAACTAAAGCACTTCACTCTCATCGGAGCGACTACCCGAACCGGTTTGATTTCTTCGCCGCTGCGGGACAGATTTCCGATTCGGGAACACTTGGATTTCTATTCAATAGACGAATTGGCAACGATAGTGCGGCGCAATGCGGTGAAGTTGGAAATTAAAATAGACGATGATGCCGCTGCCGAAATAGCGTCCCGCAGTCGGGGAACACCGCGGCTGGCAAACAATCGGCTGCGCTGGGTGCGCGATTTTGCCGATGCGAAAGGAAGTAAGACGATTACTTACAAGGTAGCGGTTGACGCGCTTGCAATGCAGGGAATTGACGAATTGGGACTCGACCAGCAGGACAAGAAATATCTGCGGACGATACTGGAGTTGCATCACGGCGGACCTGTCGGTGTGGAATCCATTGCACACACATTGAACATCGCAACAGATACCTTAACGGACGAAGTTGAACCGTTTCTCTTGCGCAGCGAACTGCTTATCCGCACGCCGAAAGGAAGATGTCTCACCGAAAAAGGTTTTGCACATCTCGGCGCAAATCCAGAGGACTATCGCGGACAATTCGTTTATGGGTTACTGAACTGCCGATGACTGGCGGAATAATAACACATACCTGCTAACATTGAAAAAAAAGCGGAAGTATATTACAATATAAATTTATGTCATATCGTATCAGATAAATAATCATGCAAAAGAACAAACAAAAAGTGTTCACGCAGTGTCCTTGCGTTGGAGCAACACTGGACAAACTGGTTCAGCCGGCGATGCTGGCTGTTCTTTTGCAGGGACCGCTGCACGGTTACGAATTGGCTAAAAAAATCGGCGAAATTCCGCACTTTCTTGACGAAGCACCGGATGTTTCCGGTATCTATCGAATGCTCAAATCCTTGGAAGCACGCGGAATTGTTACTTCGGATTGGGATATTTCCGAAAAGGGGCGACCCAAACGTCTGTTCACCATCACCGATGCCGGCCGGCAGTGTCTCGAAAACTGGAATGCCACGCTGCAAAATTACCACAAAGCGGTCGGTTCGCTTCTGAAAACCACGCAAAAGTCCCTGCGGTGATTTAGCCGGTACTCCGGTTTTAATAAGAGCAGCGGATGTATTATGTGCGGCGGGCATACGCCCGCCGTTCGTTGTGTCCCCGCGGCGGTTCGTTGAACCGTCCGCTAAACGAACAACGTGAAAAAGACATATGTAGTCGGACTACATTCACTGTTGCTTACAGGTTGTTTTGTTCGGAAAAATAAGGTAAAAATTAGGTTCACTTGGCAAATTCCAACAATTTTTCGTGCATTTCGTGGTTAAAAAAACGATGTATTTACAGTTTACGTTAGTTCTATTTTTCGTTGTGTTTTCCATTGCCGGTAATGCTGCCGAAACAAATTGGCAACTCTACCGCTGCGACCCGCAGGCAACTGTCGCACCGGAAAACGTCCAACTGCCCGACAAACTGCAACTCCGCTGGAAACAAAAACTCGAAACCGAATGGGTCGAAGCAGCACCCGTCATCGCAAACGGTGTTCTCTACGCCGGTACAACCGACACCGGCTTGCGAACCTTTTCAATGAAAGACGGAAAACCGCAGTGGACTTTTCCGATTGAATCCGGCATGCTGATTCCGCCGTCTTATCATTCCGTTGACGACAACCGGTTTGTTCTTGCCGGAAGCACTGACGGCACGCTCTTCGCTGTTGATGCCGCAGCCGGAAAACAACGCTGGTCATTCAAAACGCAGGGAACACTTCATAACGCTCCGAACATTGATACCAAAACGAATCGTGTTCTGCTGACTTCCGAAGACGGTTCGCTTTACGCCATCGACATCACAACCGGCAAACTCGTCTGGGAATACAAAGCCGAAGACCAACTCCGTTGTTTTCCAACTATTTTGGGGCGGTATTGTTTCGTTTCCGGCTGCGATAGTCATCTTCATACCGTTGATTTGGATACCGGCAAATGCGTTTCTAAAATCGACATCGACGCACCTAGCGGTACGACTCCGGTTGTTTGCGGCAGTACACTTTTTTTCGGAACAGAGGGCAACGAGTTTCTCGCCGTTAATTGGAATGCCGAAACAAAGGAAGCGAAAATCGTCTGGCGTTATGCCGTCAAACAGGCAATCCGAAGTCCGGCGGTCTGCTCGAAAGACGGACTCGTTATCTTCTGCGGAATGGATAAAACCGTGCGGGCGTTGTCGCAAAAAGACGGTGAAGAACGCTGGCTCTTCCGAACAAAGGGAAGAATGGAACACGCCGGTGCGATTATCATCGGCGGCAAGATTTATGTCAGTTCGCAGGACTCAACGCTTTACGTTCTTTCGTTGAAAGACGGAACGAAGTTAGACGGCATTGAACTGTCCGGCAGACCGCTTGGTTCGCCGATTGCGGCTGATAACTCGCTTGTGATTGCAACAGATGAGGGGATGATTTATTGTTTCGGACAGTAGAACACAGCGTAAGATTAGAAATGCTGCGCTAACAATATGTCATCTTCTGTCCGCAGAACCTCAACTTCGGCAATCTCCCCGACGCGCTGCGGTGTCGATAACCGCACATCGAGATACCGGTCTGCCGTTCCGCTGTCCGGCGTTTCCAATAACACCGAAACCTTTGTTCCGATTAACGACTCGGCATATTCTCTCCGCAGTTGTTTGCCGAGTTGAATCAGCCGCTCCGTCCGCTGTTTCTGCACCGGCGGCGGAATTTGACCGGCATAGTCCGCCGCTTCCGTTCCCTTTCTTGCACTAAATCGAAAAACATGCACTTTAGAAAACCGCAACTGCCGGACAACCTCGCAGGTCTCCTCGAACTCCGCTTCCGTCTCGGCAGGAAATCCGACAATAACATCAGTCGTCAATGCCGGTTTATCGAACTGCTTTTTCAATTCTTCGCAGCGGTTCACGAATTTTGCCGCATCCCAGCGGCGTTTCATACGCCGTAAAACACTGCTGCTGCCGCTTTGCATCGGTAAATGAAGATGCGGACAAATCCGCTGCGGATTCGCCAGAATTAAATCGACTAACTCGTCAGAAACCTCGACCGCTTCAAGCGAAGAGAGCCGCAAACGAAACGGTTCGTCGACCGCCGTAATTTTTTCGAGAAGCGAAACAAGAGCAGTGCTGTTATTCTGCTCTCTGCCGTAATATCCCAAGTGAATACCGGTTAAAACCAATTCGCGGTATCCGTTTTTTGCAAGCGTTTTAATTTCGTCAAGGATTTCGTTTTCCGGTCTGCTTGCCAGAATCGGTCGGACTTTCGGTATGATGCAGTAAGAACAACTGTTGCAGCAGCCGTCTTGAATTTTTATGTAAGCACGGTGTCTTTCGGCAAAGGAAGTAATACCCTTCGGTATTTCGGAAAGTCCTAATTCTTCGAGAAGCATACCGAGTTGACTTTTGTCTTTTAGCAGTGTTATCGGAGCAACTATGTTGCCGGTTTGCATGCCGGCAAATGCTTCGGGACTGTGTGAAACGGAACAGCCGGCGGCGATGATTTTTGCACCGGCATTTTCACGGATACATTTTCGGACTAACTTCCTGCTTTTTAATTCGCTTTCGGCAGTGACGGCGCAGGTATTGACGAAGACAATGTCGGCAATTTCGCCGTCTTTTGCTTCGGTATAACCCAATCGGCGGAGCCCTTCGCGGAAGAGTTCCGTTTCGTATTGATTGACTTTACATCCGAGTGTTGCAAGACGAAAAAACATGTGATTTCTTTTGGCGTAGGATTTTAATCCTACGTGATGTACAAAGAAGGAGCGGCGAAGCAGCCCGTTAGAACTGTCCGCCGCTTTCCGGTTCCCCCTATCGAACCGTTTTCGCTGCTGGGGCCAACCAGTGTTACACCACTAACACATTCCTTCCTATTTCGATTTATTTTCGTTTTTGCTGTCGTCATTCATTTTCTTTTTCGCTGCTTCCTGCGCTGCCAAGACGTGCTGCCACTTCGGCGGCTTATGATGTACCCGCATAAATCGGGTCGCCTTGTCGGCATCTTCCTTCGACAAAAGTGCGAGTTTCACTCTCTCGTCGGCATATACGGATTTCATTTTCCATTCTGCGATGGCGTTGTCTCGTTCCAGTGCAACATCCGCAGCATAAGCGGCATCTTTCATGAACTGCGCCTTTGCCCGGCAATACTCTAAATTATATGCCGCAACTGCCTGCGCACTGTAGTAAGCATTAACCGTTCCAGCCGCAGCACAGGGAAGACAAACACTTTCAACGCCGATACATTTTCCGCCGGATTCGTATTGCCGCCAGATTGCTTCGCTTGCCGCTGCTCTTTTCTTTGATGCTTCCAGAAAATCATTCAGCATCGCAACCAGCACTAATGCATCCTGTTCTGCGGCAACAGAAGTTCTTGCCCGAAGCGAGTAGGCAATACAATGATTGAGA
>WRCR01000051.1 GCA_009783865.1 Planctomycetaceae bacterium
AGAACGCCGATAATGGCGATGACGACTAAAAGTTCTACGAGCGTGAATGCTCTCTTAGCGTCATTTACCGGCGGGTTATCACCCGCCGCTCTTATTTCGTTTCCCCCCCTCAAATTACTTAGATTTACACTTTCCGTGATTACGGAAACAATCGAACAAACAAACATCATAAGATTCTGCATAGAAAACTCCTTGTGAAAACTTTAACCCAGCCGCTATAAGCGGCAGTTTAAGGAAAAAATAAACGATAAACCATCGTACAACACATGTATTATCCTTGCTTTTCGGAAAAATACAAGGGGATTATTGTGACTTTATCTCCCATACGAAAATGCACTGCCGCAAGAAAAACGGGGGCTTTCTTTTCCCAATTTTTCCGATATACTTTACCAAAATACCTGGTGTGTTAGAATTACCGGTTTAACAAAGCGTCTTTAGTGTAGCGGCAACACGATAGCTTCCCAAGCTGTAATTGAGGGTTCGACTCCCTTAAGACGCTGTGTTTTTTCACCCCCTTTTCTTTTTTTCTTTCAATGAAAACATCATTCTTAACCGCCTGCGTTCTTTTATCCGCTTTCGCAACTGCAACCCTATTCGCACAGGATACTGCCAAGCCGAAGCCAACCACAGAATCAAAATCGTTGCCGCGGGCTTCGCTTGCCGAACAGTTGCCCGCCGCCGCAACAACGGCGTTCCTTGACGCTTTTGCGAAAAATAATGTCGACCTGCACAGCGTAATGATATTGAAAAACGGTAAAGTCGTTTTTGAACGCTGGTTCGGAGACAACGCTCCAAATAAAAATCACGTAATGTGGTCAGTCAGTAAAACCTTTGCCTCCATCGGAACGGGCTTCGCAGTTACCGAAAAACGTTTTTCACTCGACGATAAAGTGATTTCGTTCTTTCCCGATGACTGCCCGAAAGAAATTTCGGAAAACCTCGCTGCAATGACAGTTCGGGACTTGCTGATAATGAGCAGCGGACATAATACCGACCCAACCGGCACAATTCCGTTTCGGAATGAAGCAGAAAAGTATGACGGTGTCCGCTGGGAAAGGCGGTTTTTTGAACATCCGGTCATCAACAAGCCGGGAAGCAAGTTCGTTTATAATTCGCTGGCGACATACATGCTGTCGGCGGTAATTCAAAAGACAACCGGCGAAACACTGTTCAATTATCTGCGTCCGCGTTTGTTTGAACCGCTCGGCATTGAAAACATCGTTTGGGATGCTAGTCCTTACGGCGTGAGTTGCGGCGGCTGGGGAATGCACATCAAAACCGAAGATATGGCGAAATTCGGGCAATTTCTGCTGCAAAAAGGCAACTGGGAAGGCAAACAACTGCTGCCCGCATCGTGGATTGAAGAAGCAACTACCCGCAAAATTCTGCAAGACCCGAAGGTCAAACCGGAAGAATCCGACAGCGATTGGAAACAAGGATATTGCTATCAGATTTGGCGTTGCCGAAACAATGCTTTCCGCGCAGACGGCAAAGACGGACAATTCATTATCGTGATGCCTGACCAGAACGCCGTTGTAATAATAACGGAAAAAACGAGCAATTATCAAGGAACGGTGAATCTCATTTGGGAACATTTACTGCCGGTCTTGAAATAGATGCTTTCCACTGTTATTCTTCTAACGCTTATGTCTTTGCAAACAGAAGTTTCCTCTTGGACGGAGGATTGGTATGATACCGCACGTGAACGCAGTGTACCGGTACGTTTTTTCGCACCGGATTCAAACGAGAAGTCAACGCCTGCGCCGTTGATACTTCTTTCGCATGGTCTCGGCGGCAGTCGTGAGGGCTTCGGCTATCTCGGTCAAGCACTTTCGGAAAACGGTTATATCGCTGCTGCGATGCAGCATACCGGCAGTGACGCTAACCTTCGTACTGCCCGCAAGTCCGGTGAAACCTCGCTGCAAGCAATGGCGCGGGCTGCAAACGCCGACGAAGCCCAGCACCGTTATGAAGACGTTAAATTCATTCTTGCGGAATTGGAAGAGAGAAATAGAGAAAAGTCCAAGAACGCAGAACATTCGCTGACCGGAAAAATTGATTTCGACAAAGTCGGCATCGGCGGTCATTCGTTTGGTTCGCATACGTCATTTGCTGCTGCGGGACGTTTTCCGTACAAACGCATTGACAAAATCAAGGCGGCGGTATTAATGAGTCCGAACATGCCGTCAAATGTTAATCCGGCATTTTTTCACAAAAACCTTTCGGTACCGATGCTTCACTTGACAGGAACCAATGACGGCAGTCCGCTTGATAAATCGTTTGACCCGAATGACCGGCGGATACCTTTCGACAACATCAACGGTGCAGACCAATATCTCATTATTTTTGACGGCGGCAATCACATGTTGTTTTCGGGACATCCGCGTCCGCTCGGCAGGACGCCGATGGAGAAGAAATGTCAGCCGGTCATTGCCGAAATCATTACGCTGTTTTTCGATGCGTATGTAAAGGAAAACGAAACCGCAATGAAGAAAATTCAGGGCGGCGGGTTAACCGAAATGATGAAAACACTCGGCACGGCAGAGAAGAAGTTGCTGCGCTAAAATTTAGACAGGATATACAGGATTTTAAGGATTTTTATTTTGACACGATAAACAAGATTTGAGGGTTGTTTTATATTTCCAAATATCCTTAAAATCTTGTAAATCCTGTCCACATAAAATTGATACGTTCTAATCGAATTTCAGTGTACTGAAAAAGTCCTTTCTTTCGGACGGCGGTGTTGGAGTATTCTTGACCGGCGGGGTTACTACCACAGGCATATCCGGTACTGTGCTTCCGGGTTCTTCGCGCCGCTTGTGTGAAGGGCGTTCCAGTCCTGCCCGTTCCATTAAGGAATGCGACATGATGTCGTTCTCTTGATATACTTCCGCAGGCGGTGCGCCTACTGCTCCGTTGTCAGCCGGATTATACTGCACCGTGAAAATGTGTTTGGAAATGGCAAGTGTTGCGCCGGGGTCGACCCGCCGGTCGGTAACCCGTTTGCCGTTCAATTTTACGCCGTTGGTGCTGCGCAAATCGAGAATATACCAATAGCCCGCCGAAAGCACAAGACGGCAGTGCTTGCTGGATACATTGCTGTAACTCAATACGATGTCGCAACTGTCGTGTCGTCCGACTGTTAAGTCCTGTTTTCGCAGCGGTATAGGGTCGCCGCCGCTCACCGGAATGAGATAACCGTACATGATTTTGAATATCCAAAGTGAAAAAGAAAAAATCAACCTTACAGTATTATGTTTGAAAACGGAGAAATTTCAAGAGAAAAAAATGAGAGAGCGGCAAAACGGGGTTGATTCATATTTTTTTGCAATCCCCCGCAGGTACGACAAAACCTGTCGTACCACACGATGCGTCCTTAAAATTCTATGGTATAATATATCGAAACATTACAACAAAAAAATTAATGATACATTTTTGACCGGTGTGGATATGCTTAAACGCGAATACGAGGCACAAATCCTCAAAATCACGTAAATCCTGTCCGGCGCACGCCCTAAACGAACCGCAGATTAACCTGTTGACCGTTTCGCTTATCAGCAGGGTCGCAGGTTTTTAATGTCAAGCAAACGCCGTCATCGTGAAGAGTCATCAATACCCAGCCGAGTACCGACAACGGCGGACAACGATATATTGACGGGAAATTGACTTGATGCACATTACCGGAGCGGTGATTAAACCAATAATGCGAATGTCCGAAGAAAAACGCTTTGACTTGCCGCCGCTTTCCGATAATTTTCCAGAAAGGAATCGCATCTGCCAAGCCGCCGTCAGCAAATTTGCTGACATCAACGGCAACGTGATGCGCCATCAAAACTGCCGGTTTATCTTTTCGCTTGTCCAGTTCAGCGGCAAGCCAATCGAGTTGTTCTTTTCCGAATTTTCCTTCTTCCTGATTGGTTTTAACCAGCGAATCCAGCACGAAAAAATTCGCCCGCTGTGTTTCCAGAATCTCAATGTGTTTGTCATCACCGGTTGCCCAAGGTTCTGTACGGACGAAGTGAGTAATCGACTTATCTGCTTTCGCTTCCGGCGGCAGAAGTTTTTCACGGATTGCCCGAAAGTTCTCAAGATTATCGTGGTCGCCCAGTGCTGCATGAATTCCGATTCCGGCATCGACTGCCGGTTGAAGTATTTCGAGCAGCCGGTTGTACTGTTCTTGTTTTCCGCTGTAGACATTATCGCCCAGCAGAAAAATGCGGCGCGGCTTAACAGGTTCGGCAAGCATTGCGTTGATAACAGATTGAAATCGAACATTATGTTCCGGCGGCGTTTCTGTCCATTCGGAGATGTGCATATCCGAAACAATCGCCCAAACGTCTTTTTCCTCGTTTTGTGTATTATCATCGCTTATCGCAAACGCTGCGGCATCGAAACACAGGGCAGTACTCTTCAGGAAGGAACGTCTTGTAAAACGGAATGACATCGTTTTTATTGGCGGTGAATCAAAAGCGGACTTGCCTAAAGAACCACATTATTGCAAGAACTTGACGAAAAAACAACGCAGACCGGCTGCAAATTTCGCAATTCCATAAACGCAATAAAAATTTCTCTGGTTTTCAGGGGATAGTTGACAAACCCTCCCGCATTGTGTTATAATTTCGGAATCATAGGATTCCATTGCAAAAATTTGACTCGATTACAAAATATAAACCGCTATGGTCGAAACCATCCTTTATCAAATTTTCGTCTTCGGAGTTCCGCTTTCCGTTGCCGCGTCTCTTTACGGACTGCGCTGGCAAGAAGGATTCTGGGGCAATGCCGTTGCCGTTCCGATGACGCTGTTTTCCATTCTCATCGCCGTTAGTTGGTGGGAACCCGTTGCTGCACTAATGTGCGGGCAAATGGCAGGAATGGTATATGTTGCCGATTTTATCGCTATCTGGGTGCTGTTTCTCATCCCATTTGCTCTAATGGGGGAAATCACCCGCCTGCTGTCAGTAGTAAAAGTGAAGTTTGCCGACCCCATCGAAAAAGCCGGAAATGCCGTTGTGATAACAATGGTATTCGCACTCCTGATGGGCTTCTATTATTTCACACTCGACCTCTCGCCCAGAGGCGAAGAAGCAAATGACTCGCCGCCGTCCGGCGACACCGTTCAAATACAAATGCTGCGGATTTTAACTGCTGGCAATCTCTCGTCGTATTTCAATCCGCAGCAATTCGATAAAGACAGCCAGCACCAAAAAGTACATTTTCAACGCCGCCAGGCACTGTTGAAACATCGTGAAGAAAAACAAGGGTCAATGCTTTACGAAGGAAGTGTGCCGCCAAAACGAAATTAACCGTTTATCACCGCTATTTATATCAACCTACTGCAATGAGTGAATCCATATTTAACAACGATAGTGCTTGGAACAAAGCCGACGGCGAAGAAGTCGAATACACCCGGTTAAGTGCTTTAGCCGTTCTTGCACTCTTTCTCGGTTTGCTTTCGTTTCTTAATTTTTTCTCGGTCTGGTTCATATTTGTCGGAGTTATCGGCATCGCGGTGTCGCTTGCCGCTATATGGAGCATCAACCGGTCAGACGGCGCATTGACCGGATTGTCAATCGCCCAACTCGGCTTGGCTTGTTCGATTATTTCGTTCATTGCGGTTCTCGTTTTGTGGCCCGTCTATCATTACGGCATCAGAAAAGAAGCCGACCGCTTCTTCCGGCTCTGGTTTCAAATCTATACCGATGATTCCGTTCCCGTCGAAAAGAAAATCCCGCAAGCGATGGGAATGAATTCACTATACTGGTCGCGTCCGGTTACGGACGACATACAGAAATGGTGGGAAGCGCAATACGAAAGCAAACCTGCACATCATGCCGTTCATAAGCATATCGAAGAAAATCTTGTTCGGGTAATGCTTGCCCTGAAAAGCAAGGCGGAAGTTTCCTACTATAAAACGCTGTCAGTGTCTACAGGCGAAGAAAAAGACACGGTAGAAGCCGTCTATGCAGTTACTTTCCCTACAGAAGACGGACAGAAGGAGACCTTCTTTTTGAAAATGACCGGCGAAAGGGTATTTCCTACCGGCGACGTAAAGTCGGCGGGCTGGCACTTAACAAGAATGCCGGAAGTATTTACGCCGGACGAATTCAAAAAGGATATTCAATAGGCGTTAAATCTTTGCCCGTTTTTCTCCTTCTTTGCGGACTTTGATTTTTGCCGGCGGAGTACTAGCATTCTTCTTGTTTCCGAATGCTTCCGCTTTCCGAAGTCCTTCCTTATAAGCGTCTTCGCCGATTTTCACTAACACTGTGTAATGAATCTCGCTTAACTTCTTACCGATGTCGGTTTTTTCCGCCTGCCGTTTGTGAAAATAAAACCGCTCGGCATCACGTTCAGGAATGTGTCCGACCGAAGTGTCTTCGCCTTCCTTTAATTTCTGAACGAAGATGATACCGCTCATCGGACCTTCAAGAGTTCTGTCGTCATCGAAAACCAGCGTGTACGTAAAAATCCGGCAGGGATATGTTTCACCGGTGTACATTTTTTCATCGCTTGCGAGTTCTTTGAACCGCCAGACCTTTTCCATCCATTCTTGTTCGACATTACATTCGATTTTAGCGATTTTATGAATCGGAATTGTCCGCTGCCGTTTCAGTTCGACATCGTACATTTCGAGGCGTTTATCGCGGGTGATGTAGAGAAGACCGGCATGTACTTCGCCGTTTGACAATTCGATGTAGCCCGGCATAGTATCTTCGCGGACATCGGAATCCCGTCTGCTTAGTGGATTAGACAACGCCTTTGGCTCTTCTTTTGCCGGAGCGGCTTTTTTCTGTGCCGAAGCGGATACCGGCAGCAATACCGCAATAAGAAAGAACAGTAATACTTTATTGAACACTTTCATAGTTGCCTCTGTGAGGATAAAGGAATTACAAATCGGTCAACACTTCGAGAGACATTATTCCAAATACAACGGGATTTGCAACAAACGGCAAACCACCTACTAATATAGATATCTAGGGAAAGGTATTTCGTTCTACTTTCCTTCTATTCGCCGCAAGAGATCGGTTGCATCTTTATGCCCTTTTTCTGCGGCCGCGGCCATACGAAGCCACTTGACCGCTTCCTTACTGTTTTTGTCAATGCCATCGCCTTCGTAATAACATTTGCCGAGTCGGTATCGCGCATCATCGTGCCATCAGTCGGCGGCTTTACGAAAATACTCTACTGCCTTTGCCTTGTCTTGAGGAACACCTTCGCCATTGAAATAACACTCTGCAATCAGATACATTGCATGAGGATAGGATTTTTGGCTCAGCCCTCCGAACCATTTCACCGCCTCTGCTTTGTCTTGGGGAACACCTTCGCCGTCATAATAACACTCGCCAAGACGGTATTTCGCATTGTCATCATTTAGGTTGGCGGCTTTACGCCACCATTCTACGGCTTTTACCTTGTCTTGGGGGACACCATCACCATCGAAATAATGTCCGGCAAGCAGTTGTTGTGCCCCGGCGTGTCCTTGTTCTGCGGCTTTGCGTAACCAATTCACGGCATCCTCCGCATCTTGCGGAACACCCAACCCCAATTTGTAATAACGGTAATTGTTACCGAGTTCATATTGTGCATGAACGTGTCCCTGTTCAGCGGCTTTGAGGAACCACTCCCGTTTTTCCGCCGGATTTTCCAAACAACTGCCGAGACAATACTGTGCCTCGGCATGTTCTTGCTCTGCTGCCATGCGAAACCATTTTATTGCCTCCTCCCTGTTTTGGTCATCCAAAGGACGACCAAAATTGTTATAGTAATAGTGGTTCCCGAGTAGGCACTGTGCTTCGACATATCCTTGTTCGGCGGCTTCACGAAGTTGCTCAATTTTTTCCCTTGCCCGCGTTTCCCTATTTTTTGCAAGGGCATCCATCTTCCTTTTGAATTCCGCATTTTCACTCGTGCAGCCGACCATAAGAGACAGCGCAAAGAAAAAAATGTACCGAAATAGGAAATTGTTGATGACTCGGTTGAACATATAACTTCCTACGCTGTTTCCGGCATGAACGTTGGAAATACAATTCCCGTCTGCGGAAACTCTTCGCCGCGAACCTGCGAGATATGCAACTCGCAATTCTTCGCTCCAATCGAATACATGTCAGCAGTCAACTTCTTACATCTCGACGGAATAAGAAACACCGGCGAACGTCCAATGTGCTGATTCAACTCGAACCGTAAAAGCGCGGAAGCGTATTCCTCACAACGCGCAACACCGGGTCCCAGCATATTGCTGCCGGGATGACAAACCGATGCAATGAAGCCGCCGAGTTTGTTGTCCGATGTCAGCAAAACGGAAGTATGCCAAATACCGCCCTCATTTTTCAGAAAGAACCGGTAATCCTTTTCACGTTCAACGCCGGTTAATTCTTCTTCAAGAGCGACCATTGCCGGTATGTCGGACTCCACAGCGTTCCGCACCGCAATGCCGTCTTCCAGCGGGACGGGAAAGCCGTCCGCCGGTACTTTGACAATCATATCCTGATAAAAACAAGTCGGCACGAAACCATTCCGGTTGTAGAGCGAAAATGAATCAACATTGGTCGCGCCTGAAACAAGCCGAAGCGGTTTGTTTTCTCTGTCGGCTACATCCATAACGTACCGTTGCAGCATCGAAGCAACGCCGCAGTTGAAAAAATCAGGATGCGTATTCAGAATGCCAAGCGCAACATGTTTGCTCCGCACATGAAAAAAGCATGAACCGGCAATGCGGCTGGTCTGCGTTTCGACAACAAGAACACAGCAATTCGGGTCGAGGGCTTCATATACTTCGGGAAAAATACGCATTGTTTCCCAAGAGCCGGTCACGAGTTTGAATCCGCGATTCTTTTCGTACCAAACGTTGAGAGAATTATAAATCAGTTGTGCAACCTCATCCCAATCTGCGGGCTGCATAAGACGAGTGTGAAAACGTTGTGGCATAGTAAATTCCTATTGTTGCGGTTGTATCTGGTTAAAGTGATTAAATAAAGTAATTTAACACCGGTTATTTAACTTCTTCCGGTTTGAGGTGCCGATATTCAATGTTGCGCAGCACTCCTTCGCTAACCCAAGTGCAGATGCCGAGCGGTTTATAAAGCGTTGTTTCGTCACGGAGTGAAATGGTTTTGTCCTTCGTTTCCAAGTCGATGACAAGTTTTTCCTCCGTTTTATCTTTCTTTGTTTCGGTTATCCAAACCTTGATGAACTTGCCGGTCACCTGCACACGAAATTTATACCAGTCGTTGTCTCGAAATGAAAAGGCGGTGCTTGTTTCATTTTCGGAAGCGTCCATGTGGTCGACGCAACTCAAGCCGGTAGTTCCGCCGCCCCAGCCGCCGTTGATGAACGTGCAGAAACTGTCGCCGACCGGAAAAGTCAGCGCGGCGAAAAAGTCGCTGCCCATTGTGCGTTTTGCCTCGTAGCAGATTTCGTAGTCGAGTTTCGGAAATACTTTTTCGTATTTGATGCCGGTCGCCATTGCGCCTTGTCCGAGAACTATGCCTCCGTCTTTTACGGCTACTTCGCCGTCTCCGCCGAAGACCGGTACTGTCCAATCTTTCAAGTCCTTGCCGTTGAACATTTTCTGCCAAGCGTATTTATCGTCTTTTTGAACGGTTTTGTTATCAACTGTCTCGGCTGCAAATGAAACGCCGAAAATGAAACAGAAAATGAACGAAAAAATAACTGGGTTTTTCAACGCTGGGTATTTCATAACAGTATGTGGTCAAGAGGTTATACTCGTTGGGGATACACGGCACTGTTTACTGTTTTACCAGAAAAAAATTCTTTTGCAATACCATTTAGCCGGTACTCCACCATTTAGCCGGTACTCCGGCTTTCTTCGTGCCTCCGTGTGAAAAAAGTAATCCAATCGCAAAGAACGCAAAGGGTTCACAAAAATCCTAAACTTTCCCTCACCCCTTTGCCGATAAGAACAAGGACGGACTGTGCGTTGCGTCTGAAAATTCGTCTTTTACTATTACTTTTACATTTCTGCAAAACAATGGGCAAGAAATTTGAAGCGTTGGGAATGATTGAAACAAAAGGGTTTATTCCGCTGGTCGAAGCAACCGACGCAATGGTCAAAGCGGCTAACGTGGAATTCCTCGGCTGGGACAACGTCGGAAGCGGAATGGTAAGCGTCTTCGTTACCGGAGATGTCGCCGCCGTAAAAGCGGCAACCGATGCCGGCGCAGCAGCGGCTGCACGAATCGGCGAAGTTATCAGCGTCCAGGTTATTCCCCGTCCGCACAGCGATATTTCCAAAATCCTTCCGAAATTACTTAACGAAAAAAAAGCAGGATGAAACGCACCTCGAAACGTGCGTCTCACTAACTGTCGGTTTATAACTTTTATTCACTCCTAACTATTCACTACAATGCAAGACGCTATCGGATTAGTTGAAACAAAAGGGTTAGTTGCTCTCGTTGAAGCCGCAGATGCGATGGCGAAAGCAGCCAATGTCGAAATTATCAAACGCGTTCAAATCGGCGGCGGTTTGGTAACAACAGTAGTCCGAGGCGATGTCGGCAGCGTCCGAGCAGCCGTAGAAGCCGGTGCCAGTGCCGCTCAAGCAGTCGGCGAGTTGGTCGCCCAACACGTCATTGCAAGACCCGCCGACGGTTTGGTCGCCGCTTATTTGACGTAATCGTTTCGGTACCGCTGTTCGTTCAGTGATACTCCGATTGAAAATATAGTCCCTAGTTTTCCCACCCCGCCATGCATGTCCTTGTTGCCAATCTGGGTTCAACCAGTTTTAAGTACTCGCTCTTCGACATAGACGACGAAACCGTCTTGGCAAAGGGACGCATAGAACGTATCGGTGAAGCGGAAAGCCCCGTTTCCGTTGAAGTTGACGGCAAAAAACAGGAAGCGATACTGCCGGTACCGGACCACGCTGTTGCAGTGCAAACTTGCTTGAATGATTTGCGCTCTCACTTCGGCGATGACTTCAACATTGCTGCCATCGGTTTCAAAACCGTTCATGCCGCAGGTATTTCCGGTGTGCAACTCGTTGACGAAAAACTTCTGCAAGCGATGGAAGAATTCAACGAGGTGCTGCCCGCTCATAATCCGCCGTATGTTAATGCGATGCGCCTTCTGCGGAATAAACTGCCGGAGATTCCGCTTGTTGCCGCCTTTGAAACGGGCTTTCACCAGACGATTCCAAACCGGCAGAGATATTACGGCGTTCCGTTTGAATGGGCGGAAAAATATCATATACAAAAATGGGGGTTTCACGGTGCGTCGCATCGGTACATCTCGGTTAGAACACCGGAATTGTTCGTTAGACACGCAGGAAAGTTGCCCGAACCGTTTCGCATGATTTCGATGCACCTCGGCGGTTCGTCTTCCCTTTGCGCCATCAAAGACGGCAAAAGTGTTGCCGCCAGTATGGGAACGAGTCCGCAAACCGGTTTGTTTCAAAACAACCGCTGCGGGGACTTCGACCCGTTCATCGTGCCGTATCTGATGCGGAAAATGAATGTGTCGTACGAGGAAGTGTTGAAACAACTTTCATCGAAGAGCGGTTTGCTCGGCTTGAGCGGCATCGGCAGCGACTTACGCGACATCATGAACGAAGCAAAGAACGGCAATGAGCGGGCGCAACTTGCTCTGGACGTTTTTGCCGGTTCGATTCGGCAGTATCTCGGTGCTTATATGCTGGAACTCGGCGGCGTTGACGCGCTGGTTTTCACTGCCGGCATCGGAGAAAATAATGAATTCATAAGAGAGCAGGTTTGTAAAAACCTCGAATCCTTCGGTATAGTGTTAGACGAAAAGAAGAATGCAGAAGTCCGTTCGGTCGAAGCACCGATACACTCGCCGGAAAGTAAGACCCAGATTTGGGTTATTCCAACGAATGAAGAACTGGTTGTTGCCCGACAGGTGAAAGAATGTTTATCGGCAAAATAACAGCATCGCTCGTTTCAACTCAAAAGGTTGATTCAATGAAAGGGCAGAAACTGCTCGTCGTTGAACCTTACCGCTTGAATGATGAGCGCACTGCTTTGAAAGCAGCGGGACGGACTTTCGTTGCCGTTGATACAGTCGGCGCAGGCGAGAACGAATTCGTGCTTGTCGTGCAGGGTTCCAGTGCGCGGCAAACGCCGGAAACGAAATCATTGCCGACCGACGCAACAATTATCGGAATCGTTGATTCGATTCACGTCGGAAAAACAAAAGTTAATTTATAGAGTATAAACAATACAAAGAGCGTTTCGGTTCAAGGAGGAATCAATGCAGGGTATTAGCGAACCCGTTATTCGGAATATCGTTGAAGAAGTTCTAACCCGTATCTCTGTGCAGACAAGACCGGCTGGAGCAAACGCACCGGCGGGCTGTCCGGGTAATGCTGCGCCGCACATTCCGCTGTGTTCTTTCGGAAGAAATTTTCGCGGCTATCACGGCTTGTTCTCCGACCCCAATGATGCCATTGAAGCATCACGGACTGCTTTCGAAGAACTGCAAACGAGAACAATAGCGGAGCGCAAAGAAATACTTGCGATTATCCGCCGCATTGTCATCGAGCAAAGCGTTGAACTCGGAACGCTTGAATTCAACGAAACGAAAATCGGTCGTCTCGAACATAAAATTGATAAACTCATCGGTCTCGGCAAAAATGCTCCCGGCACAGAGTTTCTCAAAAGCGAAGTGTTCAGCGGCGACCACGGTTTGACAGTAATCGAGTTTTCGCCTTTCGGTGTCATCGGAGCGGTTTCGCCGGTAACACATTCCCTGCCGACGATTGCCAACAACGCTATCAACATGGTAGCGTCCGGCAACACGCTGGTTGTCAATCCGCATCCGAGTGGTAAAAAAATTGCAGCCGAAGGAGTCCGCCGGTTTAACGAAGCAATTCTAAAAGCGCACGGTATTGATAATCTTATCAGCGTAATTGTCGAACCGACAATGCAAACGGCGGATGTGATTTTCAAACATCCGCAAGTCAATCTGCTCGTCGTTACCGGAGGACCCGGTGTTGCGAAAGCGGCAATGTCGCAGGCGAAACGGGCTATCGTTGCCGGACCGGGCAACCCGCCGGTGGTTGTCGATGAGACCGCTGACTTGGACAGAGCGGCGCGCTGTATCATCGCCGGTGCTTACTATGATAACAACCTGCTCTGCCTTGCCGAAAAAGAGGTCTTCGTTGTCGAAACTGTCTTCGAGGCAATGCTCAAAGCAATGGAACGCGCCGGTGCGGTTCGTCTCAATGCGGCAGAGACCGATGCAATGACAAGGTGCGGCATCGTTCAAACCGGTGAAGGAGCGGCAAGACACGATGTCCCCAGCAGAGAGTTCCTCGGCAAGGACGCAAGAATACTTGCGGCAGGCATTGGTAAAAATATCGCCGAAGATATTCCGCTGCTCTTCGGTGAGACGGACGAATCCAATCCGTTTGTCACTGTTGAACAAATGATGCCTTTCCTGCCGTTTGTGCGGGTCCGCGATGTTGACGAAGGAATTGCACTAGCGAAAAAATATGAACACGGTTTTCGTCATACGGCTATCATTCACACGAATAATGTCCGCAACATGACGAAGATGGGAAAAGCAATGGACACGACAATTTTCGTCAAAAACGGTCCGAGTGTCGCGGGTAACGGCGGAGGCGGCGAGGGCTGGTCTTCGTTCTCCATTGCAGGTCCAACCGGCGAAGGAATAACGACACCGCTGACATTCACGAGACAACGGCGGTGCGCCTTG
>WRCR01000052.1 GCA_009783865.1 Planctomycetaceae bacterium
CCGACGGCAGACCGGATATCAGACCGCGTCCAGATGGAAGACCTATTCCTGACGGCAGACCGGACTTCAGACCGCGTCAAGATGGAAGACCTATTCCTGACGGCAGACCGGACTTCAGACCGCGTCAAGATGGAAGACCTATTCCAGACGGCAGACCGGATTTCAGACCGCGACCGGATGGTTATCGTCCTCCGAGACCGCCTATTGGACCGCCGCCAAAGGTAATCTATAATTACCGCCGCAGTTTCACCGGTTACAATCATTATTGGACACCTGATTGGTATCATCGGCATCCAACGATGTGGAATCCGTACTGGATACCCTATCGAAGTTGGTGGGTGCGTCCTGCGTGGCATACAACTTGGGGCTGGTTTGCTCCCGGTTTCTTTGCCGGTGTTGTAGTCGGCAATAACTTAAATCCGTATTATTACAACTACGGTTCGAACATTGTCTACAGCGGTGATATGGTTTATGTCAACGGCGTGCCGTATGTCAGTTCTGCGGAGTATTATCGGCAGGCATTGGAACTGGCGAACACTAACACAGTCGTTGTTGAAAGAATTGTTGAGAAAGAGGTACCCGTAATAATCGAAAAGGAGGTACCGATAATAGTTGAGAGGGAAGTACCGGCACTACCGCTTGATGACAAGAAGGCGGATTGGCTACCGATGGGTACTTTCGCATTTGCCGCAGGTGATGGGGACACTGAAGCCGTGCCGGAGAAGGGCATGATAATTCAGTTGGCTTCCGATAAGAAAGGCAGGATTCGCGGCAACTACCTTGATGAAGAAACGGGGGAGACACGGCAAGTAATTGGAGCGATTGACCCTAAAACGCAGCGGGTTGCGCTGAAGTTTGCCGATGATGACAGGATGGTGATAGAGTGCGGCTTGTGGAATCTGACGCAGGATTCTGTTCCGATTCTCATTCACAGAGACGAAGACGATACGCAAAACGGAACGCTGATTCGGTTAGTCCCGCCGGAAGAAGACAAAGACGACATGGAAGAATTCGTTGCACCGTGATTGTCAAAATTACGAGCGGCTGCGAGCGGCGGGCGTAAGCCCGCCGGTTTTATCTTCTGCAAGTTCTACAATTTTCACTCCAGAGCCGCAAGGTACCGTTCTGCGTCCAATGCTGCCATACAGCCGGAACCCGCAGCCGAAATCGCCTGCCGATAATAATCGTCGGCAACATCGCCCGCTGCAAATACGCCCTGAACACTGGTGTTAGTCCGAAACGGCACAGGACGCTCAATGAAACCATTCGGCTTCAGCGCAACCTTGCCCTGCAAAAATTCCGTGTTCGGATTATGTCCGATTGCCATAAATACGCCCGATACATACAGCGGCACATCCGCTTCACCGGCAGTACTCCCAAGAACGATGCCGGTAACACCGTCCGTGTCATTTCCGATGATTTCCTTCGGTATTCGGTTCCACTGTATTTTGATTTTCGGATTATCTTCGGCGCGCTTTGCAACGATTTTCGAAGCCCGGAGTTGATTCCGGCGATGAACAATATACACGACCGACGCAAATTTCGCCAGATATTCCGCTTCTTCAACGGCAGAATCGCCGCCGCCGATGACCGCAAGCGGCTTGTTTCGGTATCGAGGCAGCGCACCATCGCAAACAGCGCAAGCACTAACGCCTTTATTTTTGAAGCGGTTCACGGAATCGAGTTCGAGATATTTCGCACTTGCGCCGGTCGCAATGATAACCGTCTTTGTTTCATAAACATTGCCGCCTGAACCGATGAGTTTCAACACCCGATTCTTGTCCGTTCTTGTATCGGAGAAGTCAACCTCGGCAGCGTCGTCGGAAACGACCCGTGTTCCGAAGTGTACCGCTTGCGCCCGAATGAGTTCGACGAGTTGCGGTCCTTGAATATGTTTATCGTTTGGATTGTGCGGCATCATTAAATCCTTTCGGCTTTTCGGAATTGCCGAGTCAATGAACGCCGTTAAGTCCGCCGGCGGAAAGCCGGGAAAGTTCTCGACTTCCATTGTTTGCGAGAGTTGCCCCATCGGCAGCGTTCCTTTCATTTGATTTTCTTGGGTGACGGCACCTTCGATGACGAGCGGTGAGAGCGATGCTCTTGCGGCATAGATAGCGGCAGTCCAAGCGGCAGGTCCGCTTCCGATGATAATGATTTTTTCCATAGCGAAATTTATGTTTCCGTTAAATCTGTTATACAACAGCGTTGATTGTACCGAAGTAATGGTGTGATGTCAACACTGCACCCCGACGGGCAACAACCACCTAACATCAAGCCCTAAATCGAAAAAATTTTTCGACGCAACCGCTTGAAAATAAAACACTTCGGAAAATTGTATCATTTTGAACATAGTGACTACCTATTTTAACGTTATTTTACCTATCTTAATATTTAGTGGCGAGTGGCAAGAACAGCGCCGCAAGTGTAGGCGGTACTCCGCCGAAACTTGCGGATCAACCTGTGGAAATGATAACACACCCGCTAAACTTGGCAAGAGCAAAAAGTGCCGCTTTGAGTAGCAAGGGCGGGTGGTTAAATTAAGAGCGGCGGGGTTACCCACCGCCGCAAATAATAACATACCCTGACAAATACCGATGCGAACCAAATGCGATTTCTTGACACAAACACTCAAACCGATTAGAATCAACTATCTCATTTATTTACCATTTTCTTTTCTTCTCAATGCCGAATCCGCTGTGAAACAAGTCCTTCAAGTATCCTTTTTTTCATTTGCCGCTGCCTTGTTGATGGCAGCAACAAGTGTTCAGGCGCAAGAACAGTCAGTCAAGATGCATTTCACCCGTGATGTCCGTTTCGGTACACAAGACACAAAGGGGCAACGGTTAAGCGGCACCGAAACAATGCGAATTCTTGAGCATGACGGAAAACTCTTCGCAAGCACAGGAGTTTGGACAGACCGCCCTTATTTCGAAGTCAAAGATGGTCGCCCTTGGACTGGTCCGCAGATTCTGATTAAGGATTCCGCAGCCGCACAATGGCGTGTGGATAGGAGTTTTCCCCGTTCTATTCGTGTTGACGGTCTATATTCCGCAATGTTTGAAACCGCCGGTTCCGGTATGCAGTTGACTCCGCCTGTTCCGCTGCTCATAGCAAGTCCGTCAAATGGTATTTTCACCCGCAGCGATAAAACCGGTCAATGGACTCGCTGCCGGGGTCCCGAAGACGACCGCATCGGAATGCGCTCTTTTTGTACTCACATTGACCGCATAACGAAGGTTCAATCCCTTTTCGGCGGCTCACAAAATCGCGGTGCAATTTATCGTGCCGTCTATGATGCCGATGCGCCGGGGCGGCTGCGCTGGACTCCAGAAGCCGAGTTAACCGGAACAGGACGAGTTATGGCTTTGACCGAAGCCGACGGTGTTCTATATGCGGCTTGCGGCATCAAGAACAACTTGCCGCGTTCCGGCGGGTTGTTCCGGCGCATCGATGGAGAGAAACCGCATTGGGAACAGATTCTCCGTTGGTCCTATCAACTTGAAGCCAAGGGAGACGAAAAAACCATACTTCGAGGTCTCACAGCAGTGGTCGACCCGCGCGGCGGAAAAAATTCGGTGTTGCTAGGAACGTGTCATTACCCCGGTGTCGTTTATCGGATTGATATTAACCGGAACTTCGAGTTGTCAGTTGAATTGGATATCCGCTCTTATTTTGCGGAGGTTTTCAAAGTTCCCGAATTGAAAGGTCCCTGTTTGAGTGCTTATAATGACATGCCGCAGACCGTCGACCCTGTTACAGGCGAAAGCGTACATTTGATTGGTCTCTGGATTAACGCACCGGTTTCTTCTTCTCGTGAACAGCGGGCGAGTGCGTGGTATTTGATTCGCAGCGACAACGGGACTTATCGTCACGGTCGGGTTTTTACCGCAGATGAACCGCAGCCGAATCCGCCGCGCGGTCTCTTAGCCGTCAGGACGATTGCTGTCTCGCCGTTTCCTGAAGAACGAAGCGGCGTTTTGTTTTTCGGAGGATACGATTGCGCCGATATACCGAGCCGGGACACCGCATGGATTTATCGCGGCACTTGGCTGAAGCGTCAATGAGGTTCTCCTTGTTTCATTCGCCGCTAAACTTTTGGCAAGGACAAAAAATGCCGGTTTGGATGACTTGCCGTCTACCAGACGGTTTGCAGAACAGCCGCAAACAGAACTTGCAATTCCTCCAAAATTAGGTACAGTACTCATCGTTATCATTGACGCACTCTTTCCGAAAGTCAATCAAATGAGTACCGCTTTCAAATTTATACTAACGATTCTTTTGTGCTGCCTGTTTTGTGCGGAAATACTTGCCGCAGAAAAAGATACAGATAAAACCGCCGTTGAAATCAACGGCAAGGCAGTGCTGCCCTCTCACGGAACAGCAGCCGGTATATGGTTCTATCACGATTCCGAGCGCGGCGATTCGCCGCAACTGCTGCTAACCGGCTTTCCAACGCCGACACCGAAATACCGCATCACCGCCGTACTGTACAAAGGAGATACAATCCGAATCCTTCCGCCCAATGCCGAACCGCTGATATTCACCGCGGATGACTTCCCTGTCATCATTGAAGAAACCGTAACAACTTCACTCGACCCGAAACGGCAACCGTGGTCGTTTCAGCCGGTTGCCTGTTCACCGAGTCCTCATCCCTACATTGAAGCCGCTCTAATTGAACACGATTGGCGGATGCAAGACGGTATAGATACGCCGCTTGAACGCCGTACATACCGCGAAGCCATCGAAAAAATGCTGCCGCCGATGCAGAAACTTGTTGACGAACTCGCCGTCAGCGGAGACGATGCTAAGCAATTCGAGACCTTGAAAAACAGCAATGTTTTCAATGAAGACCGATGGCGGGAGTTGCACCGGCTTCGCCGGAAAATTACATTTTCAAACCCGCTGTTTCCGTCGGAACCGCTGCTCTTTGCAAAACATGTTCCTTCGGCAATGAGTCATCAACTCACGCAGACCTACGGATATGCCGCCAGACCCGGCGGCGGACTCTTCGTCCTCGAAGAGCCGGGAAAATCAATGCGGCTAACATCGTTGACCGCCGGAAAATTTCCCGATGGAAGTTATGCGCATCCCGAAGTGAGTTTCGACGGCAAAAAAATCTACTTCGCTTTTTGTGAAGCACCAACTGCTCCGCAAAAATGGCGGGACCCCGAAACGATGCACCGCCGATACCATCTTTACGAGATGAACTCCGACGGCAGCGGACTGCGGCAGTTGACCAACGGTGAGTTTGATGATTTCAATCCGACTTGTCTTCCTGACGGAAAACTTGTTTTCATCTCGACTCGGCGCGGCGGCTATCACCGCTGCGGAGGCGGACCTTGTTATGTTTATACGCTTGCAACTCTTGCTCCGAATGAGAACGATAAAATGCCGCGGGTGATTTCGTTTCATGAAACCAATGAATGGGACCCGGCGGTATTGAACGATGGACGAATCATTTACACCCGCTGGGATTACGTTGACCGCGATGCCGTGTTTTATCAGCAACTTTGGACAACGAGGCAAGACGGCACTAATGCCCGCATTTTCTTCGGCAATAACACTTTCGTTCCTTGCGGCATCTGGGAAGCGCGGCAGATTCCTAACTCGTCCAAAGTCATGGCAGTTGCGGCTCCGCATCATGGAATGTCGGCTGGCTCTATTATCATGCTTGATACTTCGCTTGGCGTTGACGGCGAAAAGCCGATTACTCGATTGACACCGGATGTCCGGTTCCCGGAAGCGGAAACGCTCCTCGCCTGCGGAATTGCTCTGCCTGCTCCGACGGATTTCGATTCTCCTGTGTCGCGGCATTGGGATGCTGTCAACCGCCCTGACCGACCGGGTTATCGGGAGACCGTTCAGCCGGAACAGGAACGCCGCTGGAAAGGTCACTGTTATAAGGCGCCGCTGCCGCTTTCGGAAAAATTCTTCCTCGTCTCGTACAGTTATGATTTGCTGCGCGGAGAAGCGGGACCTAACATTCCGAACATGTTCGGCATTTATTATGTCGACGCTTTTGGAAACAAGGAATTGCTTTACCGCGACCCGAACATTTCGAGTGTTTGGGTTAAACCGCTTGCGCCGCGCTTTGCACCGCCGGTCACTGCCGGTACTGATAAATACAGCAAATCCGCAAGTGCAACGTTTTCAATGCAAAACGTTTATGAGAGTTGGCCCAAACTGCCGGACGGTGAGGAAAACAGAATTACCGCTTTGCGAATTGTCGAAGTGCTTCCGAAAACGACACCGAATGCTAACAATCCGATGGTCGGTGCTGCTAATGCTTCACCCGGCAAACAGGTTCTCGGTACTATTCCGGTAGAGAAGGACGGCAGTGCATATTTTGAATGTCCTGCCGAGACACCGGTTTTGTTTCAGGCACTCGACTCCCGCGGTCGTGCTGTTCAGTTGATGCGCTCTTTGACGTATCTGCAACCCGGTGAGAACACGAGTTGTGTCGGCTGTCATGAACATCGGATGCAGACCTTTGCGTCTGCTCGTCCGCCGTTGGCTATGCAGCGGCAGCCGTCAGAGATTATTCCCGCGCCGGAAGGTTCTAAACCGTTGAGTTATCCGCTCTTAGTTCAGCCGGTGCTTGAGCGGCATTGCGTTAGTTGTCACGGCGAAACGGCAAAGGAAAAAGGCGGCAACATTGTCTTGACCGGCGAACCGGAAGGACATTACACGAAATCGTATAATGTGTTGATTAAACACGTTTCATACACTGCTTGGGGAATGCCCAACGGCAATTACGAACCGATAACAGAACCGAATCGTTTCGGCAGTCGGGCAAGCGCGCTTGTTAAATTGCTCGACGATGGACACTACGACGTAAAACTTTCAGATGACGATTGGACTCGGCTCAATACTTGGATTGACGGTGCTAATGCTCTTTTTTACGGAACTTTTGACCCGCAGGAGCAGCGGAAGCAGCAACTGGGCGGACGGATTGGTGAATAGAACATGCCGCATTAGCAAAATGGCTTTTTCCACTTTTTGCTCTTGACTACATGAAAAAAAATGTTATGATTCATGTAATACAGTTGGTATTTTGTCTAACCATACTTCATCAGGAGAATATGAGATGAGAAAAGTGAGTTTTAGTCTAGGTAATTCGAGGGGAGGAAACGAATTAAATGATAGCCGCAAGCGTAAGCTACCGGCATTCACTCTCGTTGAACTTCTCGTAGTCATCGCCATAATCGGCGTTCTAATAGCATTGCTTTTGCCTGCTGTGCAAGCCGCCCGCGAAGCCGCAAGACGAATGTCGTGCACCAACAAGTTAAAACAAATTGGTACCGCATTGCACAACTATCATGACGTTTACAAGTCGCTTCCAGCGGGTTCCAGCGGGTCGTGGCATGTTCGACCAGATGCAACAGAAGCATTGAATGCCCTTTCGTCATTGGTGCGAATACTTCCTTTTATCGAACAATCTGCACTCTACGAACAATGTGCGGCACTGGACAAGGTTGTATCGACTTGGCAGACTACAGTTTATCCGTCCGGTTCGGTGCCTAATAATGCGTGGTGTGTTCAAATATCGGCATATCGCTGTCCTTCAGAAAGTGTTCCTGTTCCGAGTACAGCAAGTGTATTTGGCTACTCGAACTATCTTGCTTGTATGGGTGATTTTCCTGAACATAGTAACGATGGATCATCAACCTCCACGCATGTTGCACACCGCGGTGTGTTTTCCCCCATTAACCGCAACGTCACATCCGCCACCAACCGTTCACTCATGGACCCCAATATCCTTTGGACAAAACTGACGGGGATTACGGACGGCACCTCCTCCACGATTGCCTTTTCGGAACGATGTGTAAGTGCCGGCAATATAAACTCTGTCAAGGTTGGTCTCGGCATCCACGACTCTAATGCAGTCATCACCGTATCAAATACCAATTTTGCGGATTGGAATCCAAGGGCTTGTCTGGAACTGATTAGCGGTAATGAATTCCTTGCCGGCAAAACCAGAACGGAAGCAACCACCTATATTTCTAAACGTTATGCAGATGGCCGTCATTTCGCAAATTATTTCAATACGATAATTCCGCCAAATGGTCCGTCGTGTCAGGTCAATGAGGCTACTGACGGACGCTCCATGAATGCAGCGTCGAGTTATCATTCGGGCGGTGTCAACGTAGTATTGGCGGATTGTGCTGTCCGTTTTGTTTCCGAAACTGTTGATTGCGGACCTTCGACTGCAAAAATCAGGACGTTGGGTAAATCTAATTTCGGGGTCTGGGGTGCCGCCGGAACAGCCGCATCCGGGGAATCATCCTCATTGTAATAAACCTGTTCGTCCTCTATTTCCCGTATGTAATTCGGGAAACAGTTCCTTTGTTATGAAAACATGTCGTGTCATATTCAGCATTATAAATCAAGGAGATAACAATGAAAACTTCTTTTCGCGCACATGCATTTACTTTGGTGGAACTTTTGGTCGTCATCGCCATTATCGGTGTATTGATAGCCCTGCTTCTTCCCGCCGTTCAGGCGGCGCGGGAAGCAGCAAGCCGTATGCATTGTTCCAATAATCTTAAACAGATTGTACTTGCTTTGCATAATTATCACGACACCCATCAGTCCTTTCCCGCCGGTGCCAGCGGACCGGATTATTACGGTGTGGGAGCGGATGGCGTTAGTCCGGGTACAACCCGTTTAGGAGGACCAAATGCCTTATCGTCATTGGTGCGTCTGCATCCGTTCATGGAACAAGCGGCACTTCACGAAAAATGCACTGAGTTGGCAATACGCTATGCGACTTGGCAAAACACTGCTTACCCTGCGGGTTCGGTGCCGAATAATGCTTGGTGCATTCAGGTCGCTAACTTTCGATGTCCGTCGGACCGCGCAAGGAGTTCAAGCGGAACCACCGAATATGGATTTTCCAACTACATGTCCTGCAATGCCGATTGGCCTGAACACAACCAAGACGGCACAAACACCACTTATACAACTGCTTCGCCGTATCGTGCTTTGTTTTCCGCTGTTGTCAACCGCCGCTGGCAAACGATGGCAAGTGTAATCGATGGAACTTCCAACACAGTGGCGTATGCAGAACGCTGCGTTTCTTTAGGCAATTTGCTGTCGTTAAAAATCGGAATTGCCGCTAGTGACGCTGCCGTCCACAAAACGAACCCGGCTCTATGCGACCTGAGCGAGTGCTTAGCATTTCGTAATGGAAACGAGTACAGGGAAGTCGGTACGACAAGTCCGGTGCCTGTTGGAACGACCTACGTTACGAAACGATATGCTGACGGGCGGGGATTTTGCGCATACTTCCACACGATTCTGCCGCCGAACAGCCCCTCCTGCGTCCGTGCGGATGACCTGACCAGCCGTACTATTATTGCCGCGTCGAGTTCTCATTCAGGAGGAGTGAACGTTGGTATCCTTGACGGTTCCGTCCGTTTTATTTCAGAAACGATTGATGCGGGCAATATTGCAACCGCAGAAATTAAGGCAAGCGGTCCTTCTGACTTCGGCGTTTGGGGCGCGCTAGGTACCGTTGATGGCGGTGAGTCCAAAACACCATAAAAACGTTTTTTACCTTTTGTTTTCCACAATACTAATACACATAATACTATGCCGCTAAACAAAATTGCGCTGTTATTGTTTTCTTCGCTGTTGTTAATTTCCGCTGTTTCCTGCGGAGGGAAGTTGCCGCCGCGCCCGGAAGGAATGCCGAATCCGGTTTCGTGTACGATTATCGTTCAGGATGAATCCGGAACTCCGATAGACAAGGCACTGGTTGTCTTGAGACCAGAGGATAGCGAATGGACGGCATCAGGGTCAACTGATACTTCCGGCAGGACAAGCGTGAAAACGAATGGCTTGTATAATGGTGCTGTTCCCGGCAAATATAAAGTGCTGATTTCCAAATCAGAAATCATTTCGACCGGACAAATGTCGGACGAAGGAACAGAAGTGACACAAACAAATGTGTTGATAGACCCGAAGTTCAGTAAAAAGGAAGCAACTCCTTTCACACTTGAAGTTCCTGTCAGCGGAACATGTACGGAAACATTCAAAGTTTCACCGCCAGCGAAACGATAAATTTTTCTTTTTGCGCAGGATTTAATCCTGCGCCTTTTCCTGTATAATACCGTTTTGTGTCCGCAGTTCGCCCATGCATCATGAAGCAGGAACAAAATGAACTACTACGAAAATGAAAATCTTTCGCAAGACCCGATTCACGGTCTTATTCCCTTTTCGGCGGGCATTGAAGATGTCGAAGAGGTCTCAGAACGCGACATAATTGATTCTCCTTGGGTGCAGCGTCTTCGGAGAATTCACCAACTGCAAACCGCTTGGCTTGTGTTTCCAACCGCAGAACATACGAGATTTCAACATTCACTCGGCGTGATGCATCTCGCCAGCAAAGCGTTGGAACATCTTTATCCGAGTTTGCTCAACGTTTGCATTGCGGCAGGCGAAAAAGAAATTCCCAGCCGGCTGTATTTGGAATCATTAGTCCGCATGGCGGCACTGCTGCACGATGTCGGTCACGGACCTTTCGGACATTTTTTCGATGCCCGTTATCTCTCCAAATTCGGACTTAATCACGAACGGCTTGGTGCGGAAATTATCCGCCGGCATATTGCACCAATGTTAAAACATATCCGCAGAAATCCACTGGGACAACTGCCGGATAAGGAAACGCTCGACCCCGAACAAGTATGTTTCCTCATTGTACGTCCTACCGGTCACGACCGTGAATTTCCGCTGTATCTGCGCTTACTGCGTTCTCTCTTTTGCGGACTTTACACCGTTGATAATATGGACTTCGTTTTGCGTGACGCATACATGACCGGCTTCAATCCGCAGATTTTTAATCTTGAACGCTTACTGCATTATTCGTTTTTCACGGAACACGGTTTGACGATACATCAAAAGGGGTTTTCTGCGCTGACGATATTCTTGGCTGCCCGCGCTGAACTTTTCCGAAGTGTTTATTTTCATCGGACAGTGCGGGCGATTGATTTATCGCTAAACGATTTATTCGTGAAGAGTTCCAACTTGCTGTTTCCCGGCAGCACCGGCGAAGGCAGTAATAATCCGTTTGAAAATCTGGGAGAATATCTGCATTTTACGGAATGGTCGCTCTTGACGGACGTTGCCCGCTGGGATAGGTCGCCGAATCCGGCAAAGCGGGAATTAGCAGACCAATGGAACGATTTCCTGAATCGGCGGATTCCGTTTTATTATGCCGGTGAAACAACGGCGATTTATCTTGCCGGTCAAAGTGAGCAAACGAGTATTTATGCTTCGCCGGAATCATTCAAACGGGCTGTTGCGGATTGTTTGCCGAAACAGTTGCGGGACATTCCGTTTGAGGTTGATATAGCGAGACACATTCATCGACCGGATTCGCAAAAGGCAACCGCCGGTATGAATTTCTTGTACGACCCGACTGTCGATAAAATCCGTCCGCTTGAAGAAGAGGAGTTGTATCGGCATATTCCGTTGAGTTATCGTCTTTGCCGGATTTACACACAGAACGAGGAGCATGTTAAACCGCTTGCGCAGGCATTAGCGGCATTGACGCATCCTGTCCCGCAAGACGATGAGACCAATATGTAGGAGGTTATTATTGGCAGGATTAGAAATCACAGTCGCTGCGCTAATAGCGTCAATTCGTCTTTGAGACGAAATAACCGACTTGCGACAATAACATCGATGTCAATTCGATAGGACGCTCCGAAAAGTCAACAAGCGATTCCGCTGTCGCTGGGATAACAGCAGCCAGCATCTCCTGAAAATCGTCCGGCGTAAATTCCGCAATGTTCTCCGTTATACTTTCCGGCGGTGCAGAAACGATGGGCTGCTCTTCCGTTGCTTTCCAGATAAAAAGAGCAGCAATAAAAAGCAAACAAACCGTCGTTCCGGTGGTGTACCAAAGCCGCCTTTGCAGAAAAACCGAAGAAGGCATTTTCGCAGCAACTATCGGTACGGACGGCGGTAATTCGTCCGAAAAACGAAGTTCGATTTCCAGTTCCAGCATTGATTCGTAATAATCACGCAGCCGGTCATTGCGCTGCACAAACCAGCGGGTTAAACCGGTTAGCGGTTCGCCGTCATCAAGGGCTTTGTCAATTCGTGAAATTAAATACGTTTCTAAAAATCTCATAGTTCAAGGTGTGAATTCATCTCTGAATATCGGTAAAAGTTTTTTTCGAGCGCGGTGAAGTTGTACACGGACAGCCGTTTCCGTCTTGCCGACTTTTTTAGCAATGTCCGTACAGTTGAGGTCTTCCCGGTATCGCAAACGCAGTATTTCATAGTCCTCTTCTGATAATTTCGTCTCGGCAATATACCAAATGTTTCGGCGTTCTTCATTCCGCTGAACTTCGTCATCCAACTCAACCGCCGGTTCGCTGACTCCTTCGGCATCCAGCGATGTCATCCGGCGTTTTCTCCCTTCGGCAACAGTCAGGCGAAATGCAATTCGGTGAAGCCAGCCGGCAAGTTTCTCACCGGACTGAAGTTGTCCGAGCATTTCAAATCCGCGTATGAGAGTTTGCTGAACAAGTTCTTCGGCTTGATGAACGCAAAACGTATATCGTGTTATAAACCGATGCAAAACAGGACGATAGCGGCGGTCAATTTCGTCAAACGCCTCATTCCGTCCTGTTCCCGTTTGGACGCGGCGAACTAATTCGGCATCGGAGAGGTTTTCGTCATTCATTTCTCTTTTTGATTTTATCGCTTGCCTTGACAAGTGCTTCGGAAATAACCTTCCAAAGGTCAGGATAGTCCAATTTCATCGTCATAGCAACATCGTTTCCTTTTGTTTCAACCTTAAGTGCTTGGAGGAAGTTTGCAACCTCTGCGGTGTCAGTTACCGATTGAATAGACGCAATATAAGCGAGGAGCAAATAGCTAATCGCTTTTGCATCTTCTTCCTTCCGCATTGACAATCGGACGTTGAGGTTAGTCGCACCGTCTGTGTCGCCCAAACTGAATTCCAAGTATTTAACTCGGTCAGCAATTTCTTTTGCTCTTGCTGTCCATTCGTTTTGCTTGCTGTATTTTTCAATCAAACGAAAGCAGGATTCGCCGATGATGATTTTCTGGGCTTTTCCCTTTGCGTATTCTTCGCCGGTTCGTCCTTCTTTGAACGCCTCGAAATACTTTTGGATATTGTCCGGGTCGGAGAAAAGCAAGGCGTAGCGGTCATTACCGGGCAATTTCAAGCCGGAAACGCAAAACTCGATTTTCTTTCCTGCGTGATTGAAGGCGGATTTAATAATAAAATCGCCGTTTGATTCTTTCTTCAGGAAGGTGTAGTCCTTTCCTTCGTGGATGTCCATTGCCCGGAGCCAAGAGAGTTCCGGTGAAGGGTTAATATGCGATACAATCGCAAACGCACCGCTGACTTTATCGGTATCGCTGACATCAGCCATGAAAATAACTGCTTCGATATTTTGCGATACCATCCAAATAATATCGCGGAATTTCAACTGTTGAATTTCGACCATTTGGACGAGCATATCGACGGCATCAGTAACTTTCGGCGGCAGATGCTTTTCAATTTTTTGCAGGTCGTCTAATTCCTTTCGGATTCCTTTGCCGACTGCATCGCAGAACAAAGTGTATGCCGGTTCCC
>WRCR01000053.1 GCA_009783865.1 Planctomycetaceae bacterium
GAAAAAGTATCAAAAGAAGAAAAACTAAAATTGAATCTGAAGAAACATGAGGCAATACCGCTTTGGAACTATACCATTAAACCAATTTATAAAACACGGAAATAATTGATTTACTGTTGCTTAGTTGAATATCCGGCGAATTTTTTCAGATATAGTTTACCAGCCGCAGTGCCAGTTTTCCAACACCTTCGCCGACACAACTTTCTCAATCTCCACAATAGCAAAAAGCAACGCCCCGCCCGCAATGACAATGAGCCAGTCCATCAAACTCAGACCCGCACTTCTGAATAGGTGGTTCATAAAAGGCAGATAAGTATAGCCCAGTTGGATCAATATCAAAATTCCACAGGATATGAACACAACTCTGTTGGTAAAAAATGACCGTAAGAAACCTTGACCGAAAATCGTTTGGTGCATCCGGCGGCAAGTAAAAAGGTAAAATAACTGGCTGAACACAATCATGTTTACAGTGGCTGCCTGTGAATAAGCAAGGACAGCCTCTGGACGATTCTGACAAAGGTAAAAGTGAAATATCGTGAGGATGGTTACAATACACGACACGTATCCGATGCGGAAGATGAAATATCCGCAAATCAGCGGCTCTTTCGGATTACGCGGCGGTCTTTCCATCACATGCCGCTCCGCCCGCTCAAAAGCCAATGAAATCGACAACGTAACGGCTGTAACCATATTCACCCAGAGAATCTGTACCGCTGTAATCGGCATCTCGAACAGAAAAATCCAGGGTACAAGAAGAAAGAGAATAATTACCGACGCTTGGGCACCATTTGTCGGAAAGATAAACAACAGTGTTTTTCTGATGTTATCATAAATCGTCCGTCCCTCTTCCACGGCAGTAACAATAGATGCGAAGTTATCATCGGTAAGCACCATTGCAGCAGCATCCTTTGTAACTTCGGTTCCTTTGATGCCCATCGCCACTCCGATGTCTGCCTTTTTCAGAGCAGGTGCGTCATTGACACCGTCGCCGGTCATCGCCACAACTTCGCCGAGTTCCTGCAACGCCTTGACCAGTTTGAGTTTATGCTCCGGGCTTGTTCTCGCAAAGATGTCACAACTCGCAACGGCTTGACGCATCTGCTCGTCATTCATTTCCTCAAGTTCCCGACCGCAGATCACTTTGGGTCTGTCGGTAAGCCCCATCTGCATGGCAATTTCTTTGGCGGTAAGCACATGGTCGCCGGTAATCATTTTTACCCGTATTCCCGCCGCTCTGCACACACGAACGGCTTCGATAGCATCCACCTTGGGCGGATCAATGATTCCCGTGATACCGGCAAATATCATCCCTTCGTTCAAATCGGCGTGATCGACGGTGGTCTTATCGCCGCTGACTTCCCGATATGCACACCCGATAAGCCGCTGTCCGTGAGATGCCGCCTCTTCAATTTTTCCTTCCCAAAAGGGAATATTCATCGGTTCTGTTCCCGTTGCGGTTAATTGGCTTCCGCAAACTTGTTTGAGTTTTTCCGGTGCGCCGTTGACAAAAATGAACCTTTTGCCCTCGACTTCAACAAGCGATACTCGGTACTTAAATTCCGAATCAAAAGGGATTTCGTTGATGACGGTTGCATCTTCACCATCGTATCCCGCCTTTCGGGCAAGGACTTTCAGAGCCGCTTCCGTCGGGGCACCGATGGGAATCCAAACATTCTTTTCCCACGCAACATCCGAACTGTTGCACAGAAACGCCGACTGAATCAACCGCTGCAACACGGAATCGTTGTAGTCCGTCGGAGCACAACAGTCCAACTTGACTTTACCTTCCGGCGTGTAACAACAACTCAACCCGATTTCACCTTCCGGTATGTAGCCGTTGCCCGATACGATAAAATCTCCGCCGCGCGTATAGACATTGGTGGCGGTCATTTCGTTTTTGGTGAGCGTCCCGGTTTTGTCGGAACAGATAACCGTTACCGAACCGAGTGTCTCGACCGAAGGCAACCGCCTGATGATGGCTTTCTTTCCTGCCAACCGTTGCATACCCAGCGCAAGCGTGATGGTAATAATGGCGGGAAGTCCTTCCGGTATTGCCGATACTGCTAGTCCAATGACAGCAATGATGGTTTCCGCCCATGCTATCCCTGAAACGGCGATGGCATAAATTGCCAAGACAGCGGAAGCGAACAAAATGATTATTGTCAATATCTGTCCGAATCCGTCTATCTTTATCATCAACGGCGTGCTGGTTCCTTCCGTACCGGTGAGCATCGTATTGATTTTACCCACTTCGGTATCGACCCCGGTGGCGGTTACAACGCCGATTGCATCACCGGTTCGGACAGTTGTTCCTGCGTAAACCATTGACACTCTGTCTCCCAGACCGGTTTCCGGCTCTACCGGCTTGGTCGTTTTTGACACTGCCAATGATTCGCCGGTAAGTGAAGCCTCGTCAACTTCAAGCCGATTGACATTGAGGAGTCGCAGGTCGGCGGGCATTTTGTCGCCTGCCATGATGAAAACAATATCGCCGGGAACGAGCAGTTCCGCCAAAATACCCTTTCTTTTTCCATCTCGTATGACGGAGGCTTTCAGCGAAAGCAGATTTTTTATGCTGTCGAGTGCCTTTTGGGCTTTGCCTTCTTGGACGAATCCGATGATTGAATTGATAACGACCACGCCCAAAATGACAAACGTGTCGATCCAATACTCCGGTTTGTAGAAAGCCGCCATCAAAGATGTTATTACTGCCGCACCGAGCAGAACATAAATCAGCGCATTGTGAAAGTGCTTGAAAAAGCGTTTAATGGGACCCTCTTTTTCGGCTTCCGGCAGTTTGTTTTTGCCGTACAGTGCTAATCTTTCGGCAGCATCTTCGTGTGAAAGTCCATTTTTACCGGTGTCTAGTGTTTGCAACGCCGCCTCAACCGCCAGCGTTTCCCAGTGGATGTCTTGGAGTTTTTTTCTCATTGTAGTCGCTCATCCATTGTAATTGTTTATATTTGATGTACAAGAACCGAAAGCGAAAGAGGCGAACTGCAACACCCCATACACCATCGACATAAATGACTAAATGCCACCCGGTTTCTGTCAAAAGTATTGTGGTTCGTCGTCCTGTCCTGGTTTTGCCATAAATGGTTTTCCTATGAGGATAGTTAATGAAACTCGCCATAGTCATTATAACGACTTCGTTGGTAAAAACAACCGTATCTATTCCACAAAAAGCGTCATGTAGGCGTTTGCTTTTTTTGCCGATAAGGACCAGCAAGTACTTTTTCTTTTCCATTCATTTTTTTCCTTATCAGACCGATGTCTACACATCACAACGAGTCAGAGTCATCTCGCCGTCGTAAATCTTATTCCGACAGAGTTAAACGCCAAGCAGTTCACGATGTTCTCGTTAGAGCGTATCAAAATTTGCTCTGGAGTTTTTTATTTTTAGAGTATCCAGCGTGTCTGAAGTAATTTAGACATTCTTGTGGTGAGTATCTGTCACATAATTCTCCGAATTTGTTCCAAAATTCATCTACGTCGATACCGCAGCAACGCTGGACATTCAGGGGTATCATCTCCAACCGGCAGTGCTTTTTGAAACGACCGGTGATGACTTTCGCAGGCATTATGCTGCCGCCATATTTCCTCAATTTACCCAAGCCGGTTGGACGATAAACGAACTGTGGTACTTTCAAAACCGAAGGTATGAAATGCCGCGACCGGTTTAATTTCAGGAAATGGAAATATTCTTTTTTTAAAAACATGAAAAAGACAACCCTTGTATTGAGTTTGGTATTGTTTCTCGCTTCCGTACTCACTTCTGCAACGCGGGCGGAGACGATTGTCATTGATGCCGACAACTCAAACGATTACAAACTGGACACAGAGAAGACCTTCGAAGTCAAAACCGAAAAGGAATCCTGGACCTTGTCAGGCGCGGTCAGCGGCGAAAGTGCATTGACCAAAGCCGGCAGAGGTACGCTGACGCTCAGTAATCCCGGCAATCAACTTGCAGGCGGTATCAAAATCGAAGGCCCGGATTCGTCTTCGCCTTTTGATACACCCGGCTGGAGTGCTTCCGGCAAACTTATTCTGCAACGGTGGAGTTCCGTCGATACAAAAAGTTCCGTAAAAGGTAATACCTCCGCATTGGAAATTCTCGATGGCGACCTGATTATCGGTGAAGCGGCAACGGGTACGCTCACCATCGGACATTTTGCCAAGGTCACCGCGAGTCAAGGATTGATTCTTGGAAATCAGAAGAACGGCTCTGGAACAATCGAACTTTCCGGTAATGACGCTTCGTTGATTATCGGAGAGGCATTGAATCCCCACAACGAATGGATTATAGGCAACTTCGGTACCGGTGAACTGAAAATCGGAACTGGCGGAGCAACAAAAAAAGGAGCCGTTGCGGCTGTTCATGGTTTTATGACCATCGGCAAAGAACTCTCCGGTAAAGGAACCGTTACCGTTGACGGAGTCGGAACCGACGGAGACCCCTCGATACTGAATATTCTCGGATATGATATTGCCAATCCTGATTATGGACTGGTCATCGGCAATGAGGGAGAAGGAACGCTGAATATAACAAAAGGAGGCAGCGTCACATCAGAGTATGGGATTTTAATCGGAAATTCCGCCAATACGAAATCGGGGGCGGTTTCCATCGATGCCGAGTCCGCTTTGCTCAGTAAAACATTGGTCGAAATAGGAGCATCGGGTATTGTCAGCGGTACAGGAACAATCACTGCGCAAACGATTCGTATCTTGAACGGCGGTACGATTTCCAGCGGCGACCTTACAGGAAAAGTCGGCACATTGAATTTTACTGCCGATAACTTCGAGTTTATCGGCGGGATTCTTAAAGTCGACATCGGACTCGAAAACACCTCCGATACACTTGCGGTTGATGGTAACATCCAATTCGGACCGGGTGATAAAATCGTTGATTTTTCTGGACTTCAATCTGACGGTACATACAAGTTGATTACGGCAACTGGAACTTTTGCCGGTGCTGACGATTTTCAGTTTCTTCTCAATGGTGAATCCCTAGTTGGAACACGGGCTGACGCAGCAGTGATTACCGGTTCGATTGTAGGGGATGCGTACCAAGTTGAAATCACCGGAACGCCGGACAATATGGTACTGACTTGGGATAACCGCGCTGCATCGACCGAATGGAATCTTACGGACAAAAACTGGCTTGATTCCGCCGGTCAGTCGCAGCAGTTTTTCGACGGCGATTCGGTGACTTTTCGTGACACGAATCAAGAGATTAAACTCACCGGCACCAGCAAGACGGTCGCTATGATGACGGTTGCAGGCGATGCAGCGAATACCGCTTTCGACGGTGATTTGACTATCAGCAGCACACTGACGAATCTTACGGACGACGCTTTGAAAACGGGAAAACTCCACAAGAGCGGGAACGGTACGCTGACGCTGTATGGCAAGAACGAGATAACTCGCGGTACCGAGTTGTCCGGCGGAACGATTGTCGTTGCTAACGATGAGGCACTCGGAAAATTTATGTTGACACTCGACGACCAAGCGAATTCCGCAGGAACGGTGAACGTCATCGGCAATGCAACTGTCAAATCCCGCATTTCTAAAAAAGATGAAGAAGCCAAAACGCCGCCGGAAGAACTGATGCCGCGAAAGATTCAAAACCGTTTCGCTGTCGCCAACGATACGAAACTGATTTTTGACATCACCGATTATTCACTGACCATAGACGGCGTGTTGAATACTGATAAGACATTAACCGAGTTCAGCAAAGGCGGAGCGATTCACTTAGCAGAAACAGGGACCTTCGAGGTAGTAGGATGGAATCCCGGCACGGATGACCCGGCGGCAAAGCGCGAGTTTGTCATCAGCGGTAATACCGCCGACCTCGGCGGCGGTGTCTATGCGGAACATGCCGTCGTTGATGCTCCGATTACGTTCAAAACGAACAACGGTTTTCGCGGCGGCGGCGTTTATGCGACATCGGCGGCATTCAAAGACAACGTCACCTTCGACAGTAACACAGCGTTGGAAGGAGCCGGTGTTTATGCCGAAACGATTCTGTTCGGCGATAATACCGTCTTCAAAATGAACAGCGGTCAAATGGGCGGCGGTATCTGGGCACACGCGGCAGCATTCGGAGACCATACTACCTTTACGAGCAACTCCGGTCAGCAGGGCGGAGCCGCTTATGCTGATGAATTAACATTTGGAAATTACACGACCTTTTCGTCCAACACCGCACAGTGGGGAAGCATCGCCTTTGCGCAGACGGTCAAGTTCGGCAATCACACGACTTTGTCCGGTAACAACGCTCAATTTGGCGGCGGCATTTACGGCAAGGCACCGGGCAGTTCGGCATCGTTTATGGACCACGGCAGTTTCACCGGCGGTTCGGCTCAAACCGGTTCGGTAGTGTTTGCCGATAGCGCGGCTTTCGGGGCGCACATGACTTTTTCCGGCAATATGTCCAACGGCGAAGGCGGTGTATTGAAGGTCATCGACGCTTCACTGCGCGGCAATACGGCTTTTTCCGGCAACTCCGCCGAATGGGCAGGCGGCGCAATTCACGGGCAAAACATTATCCTGAACGCCGATATTGCCGGCGACATCGTGTTCTCCGGTAATGAGATGGGGAAAGATGTTAAAGTTCCGAATTCGATTTTCCTTACTGAAGACGGTAAGATTGAATTGCTAGGCGGCGGGCATTTTTACTTCGATGATGCTATAACTATCGATACAACTTACGGCGGACGTTCCCTGTCAAAAGATGGAACCGGCTTCGTTCAATTTGCGGGAACCAATCTCCTCAATCCGGACAATAAAACCGGCGGCGGCGTGTCTATCAACGAAGGCATCTTCCGATTGGTGAAGACACCGGGAGCCGCACCGACTGACCCGGCAACCGAAGCAAGTTTTACAACCGGCGGCAAAGATGGTGAACTCTTCAACGTCGGTCAATTCGGAACCGTAGCCGGAAGCGGTAAAATCACTTCGTCGAATGGATTTTTGATTCAAGGAACTTTAAGTCCCGATGACGACCGCTTTGCCGCACCGACCGATGTTGGAAAACTGACGGCATTGCGAAGCCGAACCGTTGTCGCCGAAGATAAACTCGCCGGAACCTTGTCGCTGACCGGTGATGTTACGCTGCAAGTTGCAACGCTTCATATCGATGCGGATAGCGGCAACAAGTCGGACAAAATTATCGTTGCAGGAAACGTCACTCATCTGGGAAAAAGCATGGTTGACATCGGTAATTGGGAAAACGGTACATTTCAAATAATGACCGCCGATGCCGGACTGGATGCGGCGCAGTTCAATCTTTTGGAAAACGGGGAGGATTTGTATTACCGGCATCACGCCGCACTCAATGGAGACGGCACGACTCTGGAGTTGGTATTAACGTCTGACAATCTGACGTTGAACTGGGCAGGAACGGAATCAAACGTTTGGGACATCAAAACCGGCAACTGGCTGGCAAACGGTCAAGCGGAACGTTTTATAAAAGACGACAATGTGGTTTTCGGTGAGGGACTATCCGGCATTCTTGTAGCGGAAAATGTTCGTGTTGATACAATGTCGGTCACCGGCGGTGTTTATCGCTTTTCGGGAGAACGAATTCGCGGAAACACCCTTGTTCTGACGGAAAATGCCGAAGCGGGTTTTGCAAACACACTGGATTTGGCGGCAATCCAAATCACCGACAATGCGGCAATGCGGCTGCTTGACGGTTTTGCATTCACCGAAAAAGGACACAAAACGATTGACATTGCAGGCAGCGGTACACTCCTTTTCGGCAATGAACAGACGATGCTCTTCGGCGGCACCGTGACAGGAAGCGGCGGCAGTGTCAAGAAAGTGAGCCCCGGCAAATTGACACTGACTGGCGACAGCAGTTATACAGGCACTTTTTTCCACGACAGTGGTAATGTTATTCTTTCGGGTATATGGGGCGGTGACTTTGCTGCCGGGACGCAAGCAGAATCGTTGATAGTTAAAAAAGCGAAAGCCGAACCGGCACCCGCTCCGGCACCGCTTGAACCGGAAATCAAAGGAACCTTGTCGGTTCAAGGAAATGTTCAACTTATCGACACATTGAAACTGAACAACCTCCGATTGGACGGCGGAACGGTAACCTTCGATGTCCGAGCCGTCGGTGATAACGGAAAAATTACTCTTTCAGGCACAGTGACAGAGACAACCGCAAGTCAACTCAACATCGGTGCTTGGACGAACAAGGCGGGAACCTTTGATTTAATTATCGGCACAACCATTGATGCTTCGGCTTTCAATGCTCCGACAGTCGGCGGTATGCTTCTCGATAATGGACGGCAAACGCTGACGCTGCAAAACAGCGGCAATACATTGCAGGCGGTCTTGACCGACGCGGACAGTATCGAACTCATTTGGAGCGGCGCAGTAAATGTTTGGAACACCACTGCTTCCGCTTGGGGCGCAGAGAAATTTGCTCACGGCGACTCGGTTATATTCGATGCTGTCGGCAGTGCGAACAACAATATCACGGTCGGCGGCGACGTGATGGTCGCGGGAATGATAGTCAACGGCGATTATTCATTTACGGGCAGCAGTATCACGGGTGCGGCTGCCTCCGGTAAAAATCTTGCGGCACCGGGAACGGGCAAGTTGGACATACAAAGCGGTACAACTACGCTGAACACGCTTCTGACTTTTGAAAGCGGCATAGAAATTCAAGTCGGTGCGAAAGCCATTCTCGGAGACGAAGGAGTATTCGACAGTGCCTTAAAAGTCGATGTCAAACGTGACAAAGATACAGGGCAAACCGGTCTTCTCGTCATTGACCGCTCGAAAGATTACACGCTGGACAATGTGTTCAGCGGTGACGGAAATGTCGAAAAAACCGGAGTCGGCAACTTGACGATTGCCGCCTTGAATACCGGCAAGGGGCTGTTCACTCAATCGCAAGGCGAGGTACGAATTCTTGGAGACGCAACTTGGGGCGGCGATTACGTACAAAAATCCGGCGCAACACTTGTCGGTGAAGACGGTGCCAAGATACAGGGAAACATGACGATTTCCGGTATCGTCGAAGCGAATGGTTCAATCTTTTTCGGCAAGGAAGCGACAGATACCGCCCCGCCGAAAATTGTCGTCTTCGATGGCGCAACCTTGAAATTCGGGCTTGATTCGAGCGGCGTTCAATCGGATAGAATCGTCGTACTCGGCGATGCAAAATTCGGGAACGAAAAGAATACCGTTGTTCTTGATGCTTGGGTTGATGGAACATTCGCTCTGATGTGGACCGGGATGCTGGATGATATTACAGGCAAATTCAACGATATTATCTTTACTGATGGTGCTTTGTCGCCGCGTCAACAAGCGTACCTTGAAAAGTTCGATACGACACTGCTGCTGCACACAACGGCGAAGAATATGTACCTGACGTGGAATGTTGATGACGGTGTGTGGGACTACGAAGCGGCAAACTGGCAAGGCAGTGAAGACGGCAGAGTCATCGCCAACGACCATGCGATTTTTACCGGCGGTCATTCGGGAACCGTCGATGTTCAAGATAGCGGCGTTCAAACTTCCGGTATGTCGGTTCAAGGCGGTCATTATGTCTTCACCGGCGGCGGAATTTCCGGGACACAAAAAGTTTCGCCTGATTTTCAAGCAGATGGCATCTTGAGAATTTCCGGCAGCGGCACCGTCGCAGAGTTTTTCAACGCCTTGAATTTTTCCGAAGGTATCATTTTCGGAAAAGGTTCGGAAACAACGCTCGGCAACGGCAGCAGTGCTGTTACGAAAAAGGAATTTTTGCTGGAACATGACACAAATCTCAACCTTGATGTTGCAGCGGGACTTATTCAGGGTGCCGAGGTTCACCTCAACGGTAATATTGCTATTGTCGGCATGCCCCTTGCAACTCCCTTTGACGGTCAGGTCATCGTTGATGATGTCATCGTTTCGACTGATTCGCGTCTGAATGTCAATCGCTTTGAATCTCTGTTCAATATCACTCAGGCACTCAAGACGCAAACCGCTCTGTTCGATGACACGCGGCACCGAATGGGCTTGCAGTACGAAGCAATTACTGTTCGGAAGTTTGCCGACGAACACGATTTGTCCCGCAACAACAAAATGATTGCCGACCTCTATGATGCCGCATTCATGGGACGAAAAGCGGACGACGTTATGAACGAGTTTTACGATTACAATTTCGACGCAGAAGTCATAGCGGCTTTGGAGGCATCACTCGGAGCGGAATTGATGGCTAACGCTCAATCGATGGCACTTTGGAATCCGTGGCGCATTGCCAACGATAGGTTATACGACCTATCAGCGGGAGCATGCAGCACAGGCAGATTTTCGACACGAAACACTTGGTTTGAAGGATATTACCGAAGCGGGAACGTTTCCGGCGACGGAAATGCCAGCGGTTACTACCTTCGCCGAGGCGGAATGATGCTCGGTATCGACACGAATCTGAACGCCCGTTGGGTCGCCGGTGCCGCTTTCGGATACGGGGCACCGCAAGTTAGTAATACTCGGGGTAAGGTTGAAGCGGACGATTACACGTTTGCCGTTTATTCCAAAGCCCAATTCGGCAGCGGAGTTCTTGCGAATATGTTCCTCGGTTACGGATACCAAAACTATCAATATCGGACATATCGACATGAAAAAACGACCTTCAGCGGGGATTCGGCGTATGCCAGTATCGAGTTTGTTAAGCCGTTCAAGATGAATAGATTTTCGCTGCTGCCGCTTTTTGCCGTTGATTTTCAAAAGGCGCGGACTGGTGCCGTTAGCCAAGCGGGCGGCGGTCCCTTGACCTTTAATACGGCAAAATCGGATTATGAACAAACGGTATTACGATTCGGTCTGAATGCACGCTGGCATCAAAACAACGGAATGAATCTGCGAACCCGATTGCAGTACGGCATACAGGTTGCCGGTGACCAATGGGGTACGGCCCGAACGGCATTTTCGGTGAACCCGGGCGAATCTAGAATGCTATCAGGTGTAAATCTTGGTCGCAGCACATTGAACGTCGGCTTCGGCGGCGACCGCTCTGTCAGTACAAAGAATCGGACACGTCTGTTCGCCGACTACGACTTCGACCTTGGCGAAAGAGCAACCGCTCACACCGGACAGGTTGGTTTCGTGGCCAACTGGTAATCAGGAAAAATCCGTTTTCCCTAACATTTTTTATGACATTTGAAAAACCGCTGTTTTGAAGAGCGGACTCATTCACACCGCTGAACATGAGACGAAAAAACCGATTGCAGGACACCTCGATGACTTCGAAAAGAGCCAGAAAGCCCGCAACAATACACCAAGACATGTGAAGTCAGTCAAGGCAAGAATTCAACGCATTATTGAATATTGCGGTTGGAAAAATCCTTCACTGATTTCATAACTATTTTCGTTTTTTTTTTCCTGACGTTGCGTAAATTACGGCGTTATGTTAAAATACTCTTTTACCAGGGAGGAGTATTTTATGGAAAAGCGTGACTATCAAGTCGGTATTGAACTGACTGACAAACAATGGAAAAACTGAAACCTCTTCTACCTGAACCGTCTCGTTCCAACAAAGGCGGACAAACCGGCTTGCCGTTTGCAGTGAAATGGCAGCCGGGAAGCGGCTCAATAACAGAAGGAGATGACTGCGGCTGCGGAAGTTATACCGGTTTCAATTACTCTGCTCCGGGTGCCTCTGTTTCAATGTCAACCCAGACATACGATGACGAGACGTATGAATATGCAAATATATGGCACAGCAAAGCATGGTACAGCAGTTATGCACCTTCATCGAATGTACCTAACGGCGGTACACCGTCAAGTTCATCGGAAGTCGGTTATATCGATTCGCTGGTTTTACGAATCGTAACAGAAGGCAATCCGAACTTCGGCAATTATGCTTATATTGATGTTGATGCGTATTTGCCGAAACCGCCGGAAGTTACAGCGTCGATTTCCGACCCACCCGCGGGCGGTGATATTTTCGGTGTTAGTTCGCCGAACGTTAGTATTACTGGTGCATTCTTTGATTCTCTTTGGAATGGTATCAAAAATGTTACCTGCGGTGCTGTCGCAATGCCTTACAATGTTGTAAAGGAAATAGCCCTTCAGGCGACAGACATTGCAATGCTGTCTATTGACACAATAGCAACGTTTGCAGGAAATCCGCTTGATTGGGAAGAAATGTCGGCGCACGGACAAACTACGAAAAATCAAACTGCGGGCGAGATTGCATTGGGACATGGACGAGCGGCTTTGTGTGCCGTTACATTGGGAGTGAGCGAACAAGTTATTGCGACATCGACGTATATTAACGATGGCGAGATAGATAAATTCCAACAGACAATGGGTGCAATCAGTGCCGGACAGATATTGTCGGCGGCAATACTGAAAGCGGCGACTCCAAAATCTCAAAAGACTTTTGCAGAACAGATGTCGCCGGAAGAGGCTGCAAAATATAACGCATATTGGGAACATTTAACCAAAAATGCGCCGGAAAAAGCACCTCCTTATGCAATTATCCCTAAATACAATGCAAATGGTAGCATTAAGTCATATACTACATATGACTCAAATGGGTTCAGAGCATATCAGTATGAAATACAAGGAAGACATGGTGAGGGGTACCATATTTATGATCAAAGGCCGCCACTTGGGGCAAGCGGTAAAGGAAGACGTTCTGTACATTATTCTTATGATTTTTTCGATTGATTTTTCACTTTTTAATGATACGAGATGCTTATTATGTCAGAGTTTATTACCATCAAAAATGACCATGATATCCAGCAACTTTTCGACAAAGTTCATTATTTTCACGATTCAATAATTCGTCAATGTATGACGCAATCCATTGGGTATGTCGATAGTTTGTTTGGGATGTATGGTGATGTTGAGCCATTTAATGCAAAGATATTCATTCAATCTCAATTTTCTGAATCACCTTGTATCGAAATTTATTTATATAGGGTTAGCAAGTTATTGTTGAAAGATGTTTTCATTTCAGAAGCATCTGGAAAAACCAAAGATCAAAGAATATTCATAAGTTTTTCTTGTTCAAGTGAACAAGACATTCAATTTAATAACTTCGACATTATTGCGGAAGATATGAAATATCGCATATTAGATCAAAGTTTTCTCGGAGAAAGATTAATATTTTGATAAGCACACCAATAATGCCATTTTTTGATAGGCAGAGAGACCTCGTTTATAACTTCTCTGCCGACTCTGATATAACTTCGGCTTCATCAGCGGAATACTGCGGATACTACCGCGCCTTCGGATTTAATGAGTTTGACGGGGAATATCATACTTCGTCTTGTCACTGTGATGAATACGGGTGGTCTTCTTCGAGTGCAGACAGTACGCTTTACACTTACTATTACCATCCCATCCTTAATTTTATATATTTTTCCGTTGTCTGTTTTTTGCTTAGTTTGTCTAATTCATTTTTTCCCTCGAACATTTTTCCTCTCACACGGACGTGCCCATGCAAAAGATATACAAAGTAACCTTGACAGCAGAAGAGCGTATCGCGCTCACAAAACTTGTTTCCACTGGCAAGAGCAGTGC
>WRCR01000054.1 GCA_009783865.1 Planctomycetaceae bacterium
GCAGATAACGCAACTGCGGTTGTTCTTGTCGCTCATTCAAGAGATAAAACCGGATAGACGACAAGAGAATTACGGCATTGAACCGCTGCCGAATCTGGAAACAAAGTTCGTGTGCGCAGATACGCTTCGAGATTTTGATTCCCGCTGGTCATTCGGTATCGAAAGTTTTGATATCGTCATCGGCAATCCGCCGTATGGAGCGGACTATCCGGCGGAACATAAAACGCACTTCAAAGAGCATTATCAATCGGCAAAGACAATTAAAGGAAAACAGAAAGGTTCGCTTGACACGTTTTCGCTGTTTGTCGAAAACGCTTTTAATCAGGTGAAACAAGGCGGCTGGGTTAGTTTCATTGTGCCGCTTGCGTTTGTAACAAGTGATTCAATGGCAGGTTTGCACCGTATTTTATTTGATAATTGTGAATCAATTTGGGTTTCTTCTTATGCAGACAGCCCCGCCAAAATTTTTGTTAATGTCAGTACCGCAAATTCGATAATTGCTTTCACACGAACAAATACAAAATGTACAAATCTTTGGACAACGAAAATAAACCGTTTGCAAAATAGGGACGGATTGAAAGATTTACTTGATAACCTGCAATTTGAAAACGGAGTGCGTTTGTGCCTTGATGGACGAATTCCAAAAATATCACTGCCGATTGAGAAACAGATATTAGAAAAGATATTTACGTTCAAAACAAACATCGGTTCGTTATTGCAGGAAGACGGCAAACCGATTTATTATCGGACTTCCGGCGGTCGGTATTATAATGTCATTACGAATTATTCTACCGAATCGACAAAAGAAAAGCCGCTGTATTTTGCTGAAAGATTTGCGGATACCATCGGCGCATTGTTGTCAAGCGATTTGTTTTGGTGGTATTATCAAGTATATTCAAATATCCGAGACCAAAAGTCGTATGAAATCGAATCTTTTCCGATACCAGTTGATAGGTTAACACCGGACATAACATCAAGAATTGAAAATACTTACAAACGATATTTGCATGACATTGAAAAGAATGTTCGTGTGCATCAAACGGCGGCGTACTCTAAAATAACGTCTTTCAAGGAATACAAAATCCGTTATTCCAAATCGATTATTGACGAGATAGACGACATTATCTGTCCGCTTTACGGTTTGACGGACGAAGAACGCGACTTCATTAAGAGTTACGAAATCAAGTTTCGGATTGATGAATAGATTACCGCAATTTAACGATTGCGGCTCTGTTCCTTGCCCTTGTTATTTACCAATCAAGCGGTATAATTTGATTCCATGTTTGTTTCAGGTGAATGCCGTATTATACCAGATTACCGCTGATGTCGGAACAATCCGATTTACAAATTGCCGAAGACCCTTCCGAGTTGACTTCCGTTGACAATCTGCCGCGGCGCAAACGCGGTGTACCCGAAGGACTCTGGGTACGCTGTCCCGGCTGTCAGGCAACCATTTTCCGAAAAGAAGCGGAACACAACCTCAATGTCTGTCCCGAATGCGGGAATCATTGGTACGTTCCGGCACAACTGCGGGTTCAACAAATTTTCGACGAAGGAACATTTGAAGAATGGTTCGGCAATCTGGAAACCGCCGACCCATTGAGTTTCAGCGACAGAAAATCCTATCCAGACCGGATACGCGATGACCAAAAACTGACCGGCTTGAAAGAAGCAGCGTTGACCGGCAAAGGACGAATTCGTGCAAGAAGCATCGCTCTCGGCGTAACGGACTCGCACTTCATAATGGGCAGTATGGGTTCCGTTGTCGGCGAAAAGTTAGTCCGTACTATTGAACGGGCAGCGGAAGAAAATTTGCCGCTTGTGATTATTTCGGGCAGCGGCGGCGGAGCAAGAATGCACGAAGGAATCTTATCGCTGATGCAGATGGCGAAAACCTCGGCAGCGTTGGCGAAATATCATAAATCCGGCGGTTTGTTTATCTCCGTGTTGACTAATCCGACAATGGGCGGCGTAGCGGCAAGTTTCGCGTCGCTTGGAGACATTATTTTTGCAGAGCCGAACGCGCTCATCGGCTTTGCCGGTCCGAGAACGATAAAGGCAACCTTGAGAATGGAATTGCCGAAGGGATTTCAAACCAGCGAATTTCTGTTGGAACACGGTTATATAGACAGAATCGTTCACCGCAAGGATTTGAAGGTTGAAATCGCAAGAATGATTGACTACTGCGGGAAATAAAATACTACAATTCTGCGCTTGTAGATGACGCTAAGAGAGCGGGATTCACGAGCGGGAAACTGTGTTTCCCGCTTCCACGATACATATAACTATTTCCAATTTTCTTGAATCCATTGTGCTGGCCTTGCGGCGCGCAAACCGCAGTGTCCTACCCAGCCCTTTTGCACCGCGTCGGGGTTTGGGTTGCCGTGAAACACTATGATTCTAGCACCGACCGGCAACTTCGGCGGTAAAAAATGACACAGCGGAAACGGCTGTAAACAATGCCGCTTGAAACTTCGGCACCATTCAGCATTCCAGTACGTCAGCATTTCCTTCTTGTATATCGAATGGGAAAGATACGCCTGTTCGTTTCGATACGTTGAGCGTATCTCTTCACCGTGTTCGAGGAAATTGTCAAGCACGTCCTGATGTTGTCCGATTTCAAACCGGAAGACGGAGGAATTGCCGATAATTTTGTCGCGGAAGTTCCACTCTTGAACGATGATGAATTCGCCTTTCACATCAAAGAACGGCTGCAAACCGCCGATAATGACGACATCCAAATCGAGAAACAGTGCTTGACCGGTTAAACCGCCGCCGAGGTTGTTTCCGAGAATGGTCAACTTTCGCCAGCCGCGTTCCGGCAGTGCTTTGTCGAGTTGCATTTCCGGCAACGGACGGGCTTCGATACCGGCATCGAGACCATTACTGTCATCGGTAAAGCAAACAAAGCGGTACGGCGGCGGTAAGTGCCGCTTTACCATAGAGGCAAGCGTACTGACGTAGGATGCCGGAAACTTCGTACCCCATTTCATACAAAAAACGTTTTTCATAACGTGTATTTTCTACGAAATTGCGGGAAATACAAGGTTTCGTTTAGCAGCCCCCCGTCTATTTATGCCGAAATAATTTCCGTATTGCTTTTACGCAGTACCGTACCGAGTTCCGCAAGCGTCGATATCAGCGAATCAATCTCCGCCGATAATAAGTCGGCTGTAGTTTTAGAAGCAACTTCAAACCGGACAGCGATTTCATTACCGTCTTTCTTGCCGTCTCTCTTTAATGTTTTTACCCGCAAGGTTAACGTTTCATTCTCTCCAACACTCAACTTGAAACGCATCGTTCCGTTTTGCTGTGCTGCCGATTGACACGCTGCCGCTACACGCTGAACAAACTGAACCCGCTCGTATTGCTCCGCAACCGATGTTCTTGTCTCCTCGGTTAATTCCGCGGGATCGGCGGGGGTAACCCCGCCGCTCTTTGGTTCTTCGGTGACCTGTTCCAATGGTGTTTTTTCAATACCGGCGTGGGTCTGTGTGTTACCGGCGGAGGTAGTGGAACCGGCGGGGGTAACCCCGCCGCTCTTGTCGTCAATTTCCGCAAGTTTGCTGAAAACCGCTGCCCCGAAACTTGACGAAATCCGCTTTTCCGTTCCGCATCCTTCTTCGCCTTTGTCTTTTTTATCAGTGAGTTTAATTTCGTCTTGCTTTTCTTTCGTTTTTGTAGTACCGCTGTTAAGGAAACGTCCCGCTGCGGTAAATATCGTCATCATCGAAGCAGATACCGCTTGATTGGCAGGCGTTTGACTAACCGTTGTTTCAACAGAACCCGCAATCGACTGTGATATTGACTGCGGCATTGACAGCGAAAACGGCTGTGAAATTGACGTTGCCAGTTTCAAATCCGCTGAAGTCATCGGCGATGCATCACCGGTTTTAACCGGCGGTACATTAGCGGAAGTTGCGGCGGTACCGTTCCAACTTTGATGCATATGTTGTCCGCTTGCAGGGTTCACATTCTCCGATTGAAATCGTGGACTGCCTGCCGCATTATCCCAAGCAGGACTTATATTCGACGGAATATATTCACCACCGTTTGATTGCACTTCGTTGGAACTAACAGCGATGCTTCTTTCGATATAATTTTCCTGCCGCTGTTCCCGATTTTCCAGCCGGTGCTGATAATTTTCCATTTCCCCCTGCTGTTGAACTGACCGGCTGTGCTGTTCCCTTTGCCGCATTGTTTCGTGCTGTCTGATGCTGTTTTCGTTATTCTGTTTTTCAACGCTTTGATTATATTGCCGCTGTTCTTCGCTTTGCTTTCGTGAGGTTTCAAGCATTGCGAGAAACGAATTAACACCGGCAATGCGCGCTTCCTGCGAGCGTCCAACGATTTCCGTGAAGGTCTGCGATTTGCCGTCAGCGTTTGAAACGGGATTGATTGACATAGTTCAATTAGGGTTTCGTTTCCGGCGGTAATTGTCGGGCTTGTTCGGCGGCATCGTCGGCAACCTTTGCAAGCGGTTCACCGTTGCCGATGCGCTGCAACAAATCGACCAGTTTTTTCATTTCCTCTTCACCGGTCATTTCGTAAAGAATCTGTCCGCGCTTTCTTTCGTCCATTGCGAGAAGCATTGTCAACACGCGATTATAATCGTTGTATTCTTTAAGAATGCCGAGTATCATATCCTTTGCCCTGTCGGATTCCGCTTCTTCAATCAAGCGGGTTTGCTCCGCGATTCCTCTGCTTTTCGTTGAGGCAATGTAGTCACTGATATGTTTATCAAACGCTGTCCGCTGGCGGCGAAACTGTTTCAATTTAGCGTCAATATCTTTTTCGTCAACGGCAATGATTTCATTGACCGCGCCTTCGCTTGAGTTGCTTTGAAACTCCTCTTCCCGAAGGCGTTTTGCCCGCAGTTCGAGAACCTCTTCATAACTCATTCGGGCGATTTTATCTTCGATTTGCCGCTGCAAGTCGGCGATGTCGTGTCCTTGCGCAATCGCCCAGAGACGAAGACGTTTGTTCTTATCGATGTTCCACGCATAACTCAAATACGCTCCTAAAAGTATTGCCGCTAACAGGGTACTAGTGCAGCCGTAAAGTGCAGCGGTACCGCTGACTCTCAAGAGCGTATCCAGCCAATTTTTTTTCGGTTCATTCGGCATTGTATTTACTTCACAGGTACAAGTTGCAGCGTATCAATTCCAATCATGTAATTCGGAATTGCTTTTTCGTTCTTTCCGGTGATTTCAATCGTAAAAGTATGTTTTCCCGCCTTCAAGTCGGCAGTTGTTATTACAATGTCGCCGGTCGGAATCACTTCGGGATTATAAAAGTCGATAGGTTCGCCGACCTTTTTACCGTCCAGATAAAACTGCGCAACGGCATAATCTCTCGCCTTTGTCATAGCGGCAACGACCTTATATTTATCGTCTCTTTCGGCATTGAGTATGAATTCCAATTTATCGCCGGGCTTTGCACCAGTCCACCAAAGATGGTCGTCGTCTTTCCATTTACCGCCTGTATATTGTTTCATACCTTGCAGTTGCGGAGTTCCGCCGGTCGGCAGTTTCTCAATCTTGAAGCCGGGGAAATCCAAGAAAACCGGCGTTTCGTAAGACACCGGATTCTGCACCTCAGCAATCTGCGCAGCCCGGTCTTGGAAATCAACCAACTTTGTTGAATCGAAACCGTACCAGAATACCGCAACCGAATAATCGATTTTTGTTTTAGCCCAGTGCCATACTTCCATGTCGAAGCGGAAATCCTTCGTGAAAGGGATACCGTCCAGCAGCCGAACACGTCCATTCGTTGCATGTCCGTAATTGCGGGGACCTTCGGCGCGGGGCTGGAAATGAAACGGCGACTCAAAAAACTTCGGCGTACACCAAGCATAGCCGTAATAGTCCTCGGTACCGGTTCCGAAATGCGAGGGGAATGTTTCGCCGTCAACGTAAATCTTTTCATCGCCTTCTCCCCACCATGCCGGATTGCGGTTTAAGACACTCAACACATCGCCGGCAAAAACGCCTTTGCCGTTGAGTGTGATGTAGTTCCAGTCCTTCGTTCCATTACCGGCGATGGTTTCGATGTTGCGGTCTTGCTTCCAGTTGCAGTGAAAATACATTGAGCGGTTCGTCCAATCGTAAGGTCCCGCCCAAATTGACGATATGATAACTTCGACATCTTCTTTACCGTAGTTTATGAGTGAAACATCCATTTCTTTTTTGAACGGCATTTGCCAAAGTGAAATCAGAGTGCCGTCTTTTTCTACTCTGCTGTACCAACTCTTGTACGGATTGATGCCGACACCGCCGCCGAAGAAATCGCCGAGCGGACACCAGACGGTTTCTTTACCGTCAAATGAAATTGACAGCACGGTACTCCGCAACGCCTGTGTGAGTGATTTTCCTTCGGCATTGACTTTCAAAACGATTTGATTCACAACCGCTGCAATGGGTAATTCCAGTTTGCCCGTTAGCGAAACCGGCTGAGCCGTTGCCGGTATTGTCTTCTTGGCTTTCGGAGAATCGGGCGGAATGTTAGCAAAAACATCGCCCGCCGCTAAAAGCGTCTTGCCCGTTGTTTCGATTTGCCCTTTCAGCGATTTTACTTTTTCAAGTGAAAAGGTTTCAACGGCGGCATCTTTGGCGTAAGTCCGGTAATTGATTTGATAATACAGGGTTTTCTGCTCCGGCATGTTATCGACCGTGATTTTGCAGTGTTTAGCGTAAGGAATCGGCAGATACAGATTGCGACCTCTTGCCCTTTCTGCGGAGAGCGGAGTACCGGCAAGAAATTCGCCGCCGACAAGTTCGCCGATGTTTGCTTCGACTGCCGGTGTTGTGCTGCCGTCAAGATAAATGCGGCAGGTACTTTTGTATTGATGTGAAGTAATCCACCAGCGGACGACTGCGCCGGGACCGGCTGCGTCCATCATAACCCATTCTTTACGTCCGTTGTTTTCTTCTTCTCGAATAAACTGCGAGGCATCGTTGTTGGCAAACCAGTTCTCGGTTGGACTTTTGGAAGCGCGGTCGTAGGAACTCGCTTGAACGCAGGTGAACGCCGGTTCGGGAAACCGGGTTATTGCATTTCGGTCAAGCATCTCATCGAGAAGCGAAGACAGTGACACAGTTTGGGCATGTGCAACTGCCGCAAAAAGAAACAGGAAAACGCAGAATAAAATCTTTTTCATCGTTAGTTATGCGGTTATTGTGAAAAGATAACATAATGAAAACGCTGCCGTTAGTGTATTGTTTTTCAAGGGGAAGTCAAGTGAGGCGTTGTGCAAACAACACCGATTTAGCCGGTACTCCGATTTCACCCCCGCTTGCGGCTATGCGTATTTTCCGACAATCACGACCGAGTTAATTCCTACCATTCCGAAAGAATTGTTCAGTATGTACCGCACATTTGCGCCTTCCTTCGGCTTTCCGATAAGCAGATTGTCGATTTCACATTCAGGGTCAAGGTCATCACAGTTATAAGTCGGGTGAATGATTCCGTCTTCAAACGACGGCAAATTGCCCGCTAATTCCAGCGCACCGACTGCCCCCATTGCATGACCGATAAGACATTTTGTGTTGTTGATATACGTTTTTTTCGATTGTCCTAAAACCTGCCGAATTCCCGCTATTTCCTGTATATCGCCGGAAGGAGTTGCCGTCGCATGTGTGCTGATGAGGTCAATCTGTTCCGGTTCAAGATTTGCTTTTTTCAATGCTTTCTGCATACACTGCATTTGCCGGTCAGGATTCGGCAATACGAAATCGGAAGCGTCGCTGTTCATTCCGTATCCGAGAATCTCGCCGTAGATTTTCGCATTGCGGCGTTTTGCGTCCGAAAGACGTTCTAATGTGAAAATGCAGCCGCCTTCGGAAATTACGATACCGTTGCGGTTCTTGTCGAAAGGTCTTGACGCTCTTGCCGGTTCATCGTTTGCCGCAAGTGCATTTTCGGCAGCAAAGGCAGCGAAGATACCGAAGGTATGAATACTTTCCGAAACGCCGCCCGCGAAAGCAAAATCAATTTCGCCGAGTTGCAGTTGCTGCACACCTTGAATGACAGAGGCATTACCGGCAGCGCAGGCAGCACCGATACAGTAATGCGGACCGGTAATGCGAAGGTTCAGCGTTATTTCACCGGCAGGATTGTTCGCAACGGTTCTCGGATTATGAAAGTGTGACCAAGTCGAGCAATCGTAATCGAATTGTTTGATGTTATAAATCTCGTTTTCGGTTTCAACGTTTCCGTGTTCAGTGATTCCGACATACACGCCGACTCTTGAAGTATCGGTGTCGGCCCAGTTGATTCCGCAGTCGGCTAATGCTTCGTTGGCGCAATAGATACCGATGCTTCCGGCGCGGGTGCCGCGGCGTACATCTTTTTTCTTCTGATACTTGGTATTATCGAAGTTGCAGATACCGGCGAGCGTTTTTCCGAAATAACGGATTTCATACGGCGATATGCCGCTTTTGCCGGTTAGGAGCGCGTTGCGGTATTCCTGCAAATTATTTCCGTTTGGTGCAGTTAAACCGATTCCGGTGATAACGATTCGTTCCAAGTTATTCATATTTGATTTTTTTCTGCGGTTGATGCAATACTGATAATTATCCCTGAATTTGCACAGATTGTACCCTATCAGATGAGAATTGCAAGGGAAACATCTTATACGTCACTCAATTTCCCGAATGCGGTCAAACGGATAATAAATACGAATGACTTTTCCGGTAATGTTTTGCCGGAGTACCGGTCCCAAGAACCGGCTGTCAAAACTGCGCTGCGAGTTGTCGCCCATCAAGAAATACTCATTGGGACCAAGCGTGAGCGGCAACGGCACACCTTCGGCATCCATTTCTTGGGCAGTACAATATCCGGTGAAACCGTCTTGCTGATTGGCAATTTTTGCAAATATCGGCGGGTCGGTCAACCGTTCACCGTTGATGAGAACGTAGGGCGATTCAATGTCAACGGTTTCGCCGGGCAAGCCGATTACACGTTTTGACATGATTGTAGATGTGTTATCGCGTTGATCCGTTCTCTTAAAAATCACGATGTCGCCTCGCTGGGGTTCGCTCATGCGGTATATCCATTTGTTCACGAACACACGGTCCGGACGTTTGACTCCCGGTACAGATTCCGATGGTGCAATCAACGTTGGTGCCATAGACATCCCATTAAACCTGAATGCTTCAACAACATAGGTTTTGATGACATAAACATACGCACCCGCAGCACATCCGAAAAGTAAGGCGGCACCAATGAAAAGCAGCCAGCCGAAACATCCCAGCCGCCGGGTTGACCGCCAAGAAGAAGCCAGTAGAGCAATGAGATATAGAAAGAAAGCCGCCAGGCAAAACACGGCAGCATAGAAAAAAACCGCACCGGAAATACTCACCAGAATGAACAACGAAATCTGGAGTAAAAACCAAGTGAAAAGCCAGATTACTCCCGTTTGGCGTTGCCCGGCAAGGAAGTGTGCCGAACCGGGCAGAAACCACGCCATGATTAGTCCGACCCACTTTGGATTTTGCAGCGGATTTTGTAGCGGCACTTCTGATGGCGGTATTTGGAAACTATCATCTTCGGCGGTAAGGGCGATTTGTTCTGGTTCCATTGATAGTTAAGACAAAAGGAAAAACTAACATCACTCTTTGCGGATAATTTTATCATAAGAGCCGCTAAAAGCAACGTTTACCATTCCTTTGCTGTGAATCCTTCCGGCGGGGTGACAATGTTGACGGCTTTACCGGATTGGACGATGACGTACATTCCGTTTTCATGAGCAAATTGTGCGGCTTCGCCCATAACAACCGCGCCGGCAACCGCTCCGACATAACGCTGTGTCTTACCGATACCGCGGGCATCGGCATAACGCCGGTATTTCTCTATCCGTTCAATATGTTTGCGGACATCTGCCGTTTCCAGTGTCGTTTTTACTTCAATCAAAATTGCAACGTCACCGTCGTCTAACAGCAAGTCAACCTCGCCGCTGATGCCTAATTTCTTCATCTCGAAGTATTTATGCGGACTGCATCCGGTAACATCATAATTCAGTGCCTGGAACTTTTCAATGATGTTTCCGGCGACCATATTCTCGACAATCTTTCCAATGCGCGAACCAAGTTCCGAAATCTTCTTATCGGTTTGCTTGTGCCGCCGGGAATTTTCTTGAATCATACGTTCAAGTTTTCGGTCGGTTTCCCGCATTTGTATGGCAGTTTCTTGAACTATTCGGTCGGTCTCCCTGATCATTTCAAGAACGCCTTCGTAGGTTAACGGTTTTTGTTGTTCGGACATGGCTATCCTCCTTCTTTAATATACTCCTAACTTGCTTTCATTGTACCACATTTTTTGACAGTACGCAAGGCAACCCCTTGCTTTTCTCCCTGTATTGCTATACACTTATCTCACTATCATAATACTGTACAATTCAAACCCCGATAGGCGGAGGAAATCATGACCCGCAAAGTATTTTTCGTTGCAGTTGCACTGCTCTTTTTGATGGTTTCCGCTGAAATCGCTTCGGCACAAGAAACGGAAGAAAGAACAGCCCGTGAACGCCGCCGTGAACAACGGCAGCAAGGCGGCAATCCATTTCCGGGAGGTCCGTCGCCGGGAACTATTTCCGTCATGGTCAGGTCGGGACTTTCTTCTTTCGAAAAAGGATTTGGAAACACCTTTGTTCTGCTTGCCTCAAACGGTCCGGAAACCCGCGATGCGCTCGGTCTTTCCGAAGAAAAAGAAAAGGAATTTATCGCTTTGCGCAACGAACTCCAAGGGCAACTGCTGCAAAAAATGCCGCAATACGCAAACCGCTTTATGAAAATGACCGAAGCCGACCATAAAGTAGTGCAGGAGGAATTGGAGAAGGAATTTCAAGCGGTAACTGACAAAGTTGATAAAATCGCCACGCTAGAACTGAAACAAAACGCACGGAAAACGGTGTTTCAATGGTCAGGCGGACTTGATTCGCCCTTGATGAATCCTGACACCATTGAGACGCTGAATCTGACGGAAGAACAAAAGACAAAAGTCAAGACGGCATTCAAGGAACTCGAAGCGGAACGCAAGGGACAAGTAGAGGAGTTTCTAAAAGCATTGGAGAAACAAGCCGCCTTGGGCGGTCGTCAAGAAAGCTTGACACCTGAAGAATGGGAAAAATTCGAGAAGGAAATGGAGGCACTTGCTAATCGGGCTTTTGCTACGGGAAAGAAACTCGGCGAGGCACTCCGAAAGCACTTGACCAAAGAGCAACTGGAACTCGAAAAGAAATTACTTGCTGACCGCCCTAAATTCATGCCGCCGCTGCCGCCGCAGTTGCGGGGAGAAGAATCCGAAGAATACCGCCCCGGTGCCGATTCGTGGAGACCCGGTCAAGGCGCGCCGAAAGACGGTGAGGAGAAAAAACGCCGTCCTTTCCCGCTGTTTGACCTCGAATAGTATTACCGGCGGACTTAGGTCCGCCACTAAACTGCAATCTGCCGTCTTCTACCATTCCTTTGCCGTGAATCCTTCCGGCGGTGGAACAATGTTGACGGCTTTACCGGATTGGACGATGACGTACATTCCGTTTTCATGGGCAAACTGTGCGGCTTCGCCCATGATAACCGCACCGGCAACCGCTCCGATATAACGCTGTGTCTTACCGATACCGCGGGCATCGGCATAACGCCGGTATTTCTCAATCCGTTCAATATGTTTACGGACATCTGCCGTTTCCAGTGTTGTCTTTACTTCAATCAAAATGGCAACTTCGCCGTCGTCCAACAGCAAGTCAATTTCACCGCTGATGCCTAATTTCTTTACTGCAAAGGACTTATGCGGACTGCATCCGGTTACATCGTAATTTAGTGCTTGGAACTTTTCAATGATATTACCGGCGACCATATTCTCGACAATCTTGCCAATGCGTGAACCTAGTTCCGAAATCTTCTTATCGGTTCGTTTCATTTGCTTGTCAAGTGCTTGTTTCCGTCGGTCGGCTTCCTCTTGTCTTCGGTCGGCTTCTTGAGCCATACGCTTCATTTCTCTGGCGTTTTTCTTCATCATTCGGTTGAATCTCAGTTCAGATTCCCGAAACATTTCAAGGACACACTCGCAAGTCAACGGTTTTTGTTGTTCGGACATGGCTATTCTCCTTCTTTAATATACTCCTAACTCGCTTCCATCGTACCACATTTTTGGCAGTACGCAAGGCAAACCCTTCTCAATACTTGCGGTTGGGGAGAAGGCACTGTAAAATAAGACACTGTTATAATCAAGGTGTGTTTCCTTTTACCTTTACCGATGCAAAACTTGTGTCAATCTGTGGATAAAAATTCACCGGCAATTATCGGTGCCGGTATGATGGGAACGGCAATCGCTGCCGCTCATCTCCGTTGCGGTATTCCGGTTTTGCTTTACGACAATTTCCCTAATACCCTTGAAACGGCGGCGGAGCGCGTCGAAAAAGAACTGCAACTTCAGAATACCGCCTTTGATTCGGCGTTATTGACAATATGCTCCGACATTGACGGAATTAGCCGCCGCATTGTTATTGAAACCATCACGGAGAAGTTAAATGCAAAGAAAAAACTCTACCGAAACTTGACGGAAAATAAACATTTTTCGGAAGATGTTTTTCTTTTCACGAATACTTCGACGATTACGATAGCGCGATTAGCGGAAGCCTTGCCGCCGGTTTGGCAAAGAAATTTTTGCGGCTTTCATTTTTTTCATCCTGTTCGGGCAAACTCGGCAGTAGAAATTATAGCGGGCAAATCGACTTCGTCGGCAGCCGTTGATGCGGCGAGACAACACGCTTTGTCTATCGACAAGCAGCCGATTGTTGTCGGCGATGGTCCCGGCTTTCTGGTGAATCGGATTCTTAATCCGTATTTATCCAACGCTCTTGTGTTGCACGAGAGCGGTGTCGATATGCAGCGGATTGAGAACGCTGCTTTGGAGTTTGGTATGCGAATGGGACCATTTCGGATAATGGACGAAATCGGTCTCGATGTTGTTTTGCATGCCGGCTGGGTTTTACATAAGGCGTTTCCGGAACGGGTTGCGCAGTCGCCGTTATTGCTTGAATTGGTTAATTGCAAGCATTTGGGGCGCAAGACCGGTCGGGGATTTATGCTTTACCCGAATAAAAATCCGTGGGACGGTGATGGAATACCGAACCCTGAAATGTCGGTTTCAAACCGGAGTTTGAGAACGGATATTTCCGATGATGAAATAGTTGAGTGTCTTATCGGTTCGATGTATGAAGAAGTGAAACGCTGTGTTGAGGACGGAATTATAGCGGACTTATCTGTTGCCGACTTTGCGCTGGTCAATGCACTTGGTTTTCCACGGAGTCCGATGCAATTTAGCCGGTACTCCGATGCACAGAATCAGTTGCGTTAGCAGATTTTTTATGGGGACTTGATTTTTTTTCGATGACGGTTAGAATTGCTTTTCAGAGTTGTATTGCGAGATGGTGTAAAGGCAGCACGAATGGCTCTGAACCATTTAGTCGGGGTTCGAATCCCTGTCTCGCAAATTTTGCGTTGTCTGTGCGTA
>WRCR01000055.1 GCA_009783865.1 Planctomycetaceae bacterium
AAGTTCCGCCGCCTTTTTCTGCGGTGAAGAGTTCGTCGGTAAGCGGATTATACACCGCTGCGCAAATTGCTTCATTTCCTTTGACCAGCGCAATAGAAGTACAGAACAATGGAACGGTATGGACATAATTCGTTGTACCGTCCAGCGGGTCAACGACCCAGCAATAATCGGCTTCGTTCAATTCCTTCACGATGTTGTTCACGCTTTTCTCTTCACCGAGAAAGTAGTGTGAAGGAAACGCTCCGAGCAGTATGTTTTCGATGGATTCCTGCGCTGCGGAGTCCGCTTCGGTGAGTAAATCGAAAACGTTCCGTTTATGTTTAACGGTAACTGTACCGAGTTTTGTACGAAGAATTTCCCCTGCGGCTCTTGCAGCGGTTTCACAAACGGATAGAAACGATGGTATTGCAGTATTCATAATACCCTGTATTATAGGGCGGAATGAAAAAATCTAAAGAGGCGGGAACTTTAGTTCCCGCCCTCATATTCAACCTTTGAATGCGCTACCAAACCACATCGTTTTTACGGTCGTCTTTTGATGTATCACCGCCGTCGTCAATGCCGTTGGCACCCAGCGAATAAAGTACAAACGGTTTGCCGTCCTTCGCCTCCGGTTTATAGACAAGTGTCAGTCGTCCAGTGAATGGGTCGAGCGGTATCTCTTCCAAATACTTCGGAACCAAGTCGTCCAGTACCGCCGGATATTTTTCATGCGCCGCCTTATAACGCTCCAACGCAACCGCAATGCGGAGAAGAGTTAATTGGGCGTTTGCGCGGTCAAGTGAGTTTTGCGCTGACAATACGGCAGGATATAGCAGGCAGACAATGTAATCCGCAATCAATTCCGACCGGGTACGAATCAATGGAACGCGCCAAAAACTCCAGCAACTGTTCAGTTGCTGCGATTTTTCCCAAAAATGCCGGTCAAAGTCCTTAAGATGCTTTTTTGTTCCTATCGAACTAACATTCCACGCCAAAGAGCCTGACTTGTGCTGTTCGGTCTGAAGAAGTTTGGTAATCCGCTTTCCCGCTATATTACGGTCAATGGGCAATGAAGTGATATATCTCGGTATAACATACCTGTGGAAATTCAATCCCCCGAATAGATAAAGGAAAAACGTTTCCAAGTTGGTAATGGATTTCTTTTTTTGACCGTAATCGAAGACCTCGTGAAAAGCATTTCTGTCATTTTGTATGAGTTGCATAGCCGTATAGCCGCTGCGATGTTCGTATTCAGAAAACACTGATGGTTTGCCCTGCAGTGATTCCAGGTCTTTGGCAAACCGTTCCAATTGTTCCGGGGTCGGTTTTCCGTTTTGCATAATGATTTTTGCGGCTTCCCAACCTTGACCTTCTACTGCAATGCCAACCAAATTAGTGACGTAAATCGGGTCATGGAGATAGTGTTTTCGTGACAGGTAGAACATACTCATTACATCGTACCAGGCACCGTCAACATCGCCCTTGCCGAGACGTTCAGTAACGCGGACTCTCAAGTCACGTGCAAAGTCGCGGTTTGCTTGGACATCGGGAAGCAAAACCATGAATGCGGAGCCGAATTCGGGGCGCGGTCTCCAATTAACAAAATTCGGTTTGCGTACAGCAACGCCGAAGAGGTCAAGCACCGGCGAGCGTCGTTCAGCCCAGCGGGCAATGTCGGGATGCTCTTCCGCCGTCCACGGTGCGGCAACGAGTTTGTCCCAAAGTTCCACGGCTTGATTGCCATAAGTTTCGCCCTCCTTCTTGTTTGCTTTCCATTCATTGTGTAAAGTACCAAAAAAAACTAATAGAATCGAGGAACTTCAGTCTGGCATACGGGTCGATATACATGTGTTCGCAGAGCGGCTTCCAGTATTCTGCGAACCACTTTTTTGACCGTTCATTCGCCGCCTCGCTCCCGTCTGCTTCAATCGCCGACAAAACCTTCTCTTCAGCAGGAACATCTAACTGATAAAACTTCTGCAACTTCGATAACCGATACACAAACTTCGAATAGCCCCGTTTGCGCTTGCTGAATAACGCAATAAAATAACAGTTGTGAAAAAACACCTCACTTCGAATATGAAATTGCTGCGACAATTTTAGTTCCAAAGGTATTTTCGATATTTTACTGTATTTGGGTTCCTGTATTGTGGGTTTCGCTGACACATACCGCTGTATGATTGCTGCCGTAATAACAGACATTTTTTGGTATTGGAGATGTACCTATATTTTTTCTTAATGAACCCCTTTCGGGATGTTTTGCAATAGCGGATATTCACCAACCTAATTCCGTTATCCCATACCCCGCGGCGAGAATCTCAATCGGCAGGAACATCGGTTTTTCCGGTACACCATGTTGCAGTTGTAAAAGACAAGAACAGCAATCACTGACTCCAAAGTTAATATACTCGGACTTCAACGCCTTGAACAACGGCAGTCCCATCTGCAAACTGTGCCGATGATTCTGCTGTTTCAAGCCGTAAATGCCGGACATGCCGCAGCAGCCCTGTTCAATACGGCGGACATCCAGTTGCGGAATCAACCGCAGCAGTTGCTCCGTCGGCACCGGTTCATCAATGTTCTTAACCGTTATTTCAATAAGACGGCACGGCGCGTGATAACCCGCAACCGCCGATACCGGTTTGAAGTCCGTCTTCAATTTGCCCTGCTGATGAAGTTTATACAAAAACGTACAAAAGTCGGTAATGTTTTCAGTGACAAGAGCGGTATTGATGCCGTCATCAACATAGCGGTAATTGTTTGCAATACAGCCCGCCGATGCCGCATCCAGCGTAACCGGCTGATAACCCTGCCGAATCAAATCGGACAGCAGCAGCGTATTGTATCTCGCAAGATATTCCGCCCGCACCAAATTTCCCGTCAAAAATGCAGGCAAGCCGGAACTCTTTTGCCGCAGCGGAACGAAAACCTCGATGTCGTTGTGCTGAAGAATCTTCACCGCTGCATCTGCTAACTGCGGCGCAAAAAAATTGAAATAAGTATCAATAAACAGCGCAACTTTCAACTTCGGTTCGTCTTTAATTATTTCGTCTTTTGGTTTCGACAGCCACGTTTGAATCCGCGACATATTCAAAAACGTAATTTTAGAAACCGGCGGAAATACCTGACTTTGCGGTACATGAAAGGTCTTTTCCAACAGCCAGCGCATCATTTTATTTTTCAACGCCCAGTTCACGGGACAACTGACAAGCGCGAGATATTTCATGAGTATATCGCCGTAAGACATCAGAAAATCGTCAATCGGCAAATGATGAGCAGCGTTATAAGCACTTTTCATACGGAAAGCAGTGTGCGCCGCATCGGTTTGTGCCGGACATTCGAGCAAACACATGCCGCAATGAATACAGCGGTCAGCAACTTCCTTTGCCCGATGAGATGTCAGACAATTCAGGTCAATATCCTTGTCGAGAATGCCCCGCAGCGCATTATTCTTTGAACGCGGCGAAGATTCCTCATCAGTGAAACGGCGATACACCGGACAAGTCCGCTTCGTTCTGTCCGGCTCTGTCCGCAGACAACTGCCGCAGCCGTTGCAGCGGTAGACAGTATCGTAAAACCGCTCCGGTTCCCATTTCAGTTGTACCTCCAACTGACTTTCGGAAGTTACAACTTCCGGCTTGCATTTCCCCTTGCGCAGATACTGTGTCCAACCATACGGTGTACAACCATTTCCGTCTGGAATCACTTTGCCCGGATTCAATATATTGTCGGGGTCAAACAGATTTTTTATCTGCCGGAATGTTTCAAAATGCTCTCCGAACTGTTTCGGCAAATACTGCGTCTTTAGGAAGCCCGCCGCGCCTTCACTGCTCACCGTACCGTTATACCGCCGGACAACGGAATAAACCTCTTCGGACAACTTTCGAAGTGAATCCGCGTAATTCACTTCCGCAGAATTGATGAACGGATTGATTCGCAGATGCCCCTGTCCGATATGTCCCGACAGCGAACATACCGTCCCGCACCGCTGCACCGTTTTGAGTATATCACCGATATATTGCGGAAGATATTGCGGCTCAACAGCCGTATCATCAAAGAGCGGTATATTCCGATACGGCGGCTTCGTGCGGTAAAGTATCAATTCGGAATCATTGATGAGTTTGTCGAAGAGCGGAAACATCTCCGGTTCATCAATTTTTACCGAGTGAAAGCAAAGACGCTTTTTATTTTGCAGTTCGTCTATCAACGATTCCTGCTGTTCCAGAACCTCTTTTATGTTTATCGGCGAGTCAAGTGTTCCGGCGTTGAATTCGAGAAGTATTGCCGCTTCGGATTCGACCGGTAAGAACTGCCGATACTTCGGTAATTCTTCCCGCATCATTTTTAATCTGCGGCGGTCAAGCAGTTCACATAACGCCGGTTTGTATTTCAGGATGATTTCAACCGCTTGAGCGGCGGCTTCTAGTTGCCCGAAAAACAAGACGGCGGCACATTGCCGATTCGGCAGCGGAACAGTCCGCAACTTTGCTTCAACGATAAGCGCAAGTGTTCCTTCGCTTCCCAGAATGAGCGGCATCAAATCGACAGAACGTCCGTCATTGCCGGTGAGAACTCCTTCGGTGCAATATCCTGCTCTATTGACTTTCGGCAGCAATCCTTCATATTTCGAGATTCGGCTGTCAGCAGTTAGTATCATGTGGATATTATCCGCAAGAGCGTATTCTTCTCCGTTGATGATGCCGCGCGCTAACGCTAATCTTCGGGCAATAGCGTTTGATTCGGAAACTGTCGGTGCGTTGCTGCCCGTGAAGATGCGGCGAGGTCCTTTGTCGCGGTCATCGGTATTAAGTGCAAACGGCAGCGCATTTCGGTCAAGCGTCAGCACACTTCCATTTGCAAGAACAACGGTTAAACCGAGAACCTGTTCCGCCGGAAAACCGTCTCGCAAGTAATACATACCGGCACCGTTTCTCGCAAGAATACTGCCGATTGCTGCCGCATGAATTACACCCGCTGCCGGAGCAAAGTACCGCCGCTTTTCTGAACGTGAAAGAGTGTGATTCAGCCGGTTCCGGCTGATGCCGGGTTGAACGGTGACGTGTTCTTCGTCTTGCGCCGTGATTTTTCTCATGAACCGCGTGAAGTCGATAAGAATACCGCTGCCGAGTGATTCACCGCTCTTGCCGGTACCTGCACCGCGGGCATGAACCGGTATTCGCCGCTCCGAAGCCAACTGAACGATAGACGATACGTCTTCGATACATCTCGGATAAACGACTGCCGCTGGCCGGCATTGCAGAATACCGGCATCGGTAGAATATATCTGCTGCGATATATCATCGCAGCGGACTTCGCCTTTGATTAAACCGCGTATGTCGTCCCGAAGAATTTCCTGCCGCGGTGAAAGTTCGTACATATACCTATAACGCCTTTGTTTTGCCCGGCTGTGCGCAAGGATAGATGCCGAAAGCATCCGGCTTCGGACCGGGGTCAGCGTCCCACGCCAAATTTTTCGGGAAAGTATCCAGCGTTGAGTTCACGGCATCTTCCCACGTAACAATTTGTCCGCTGTAAGTCGCCATTCTGCCAAGAATGGCAGTCATCGCTGACTGGGCAGCAACATCGGCGTTGCATAGTTCCTTACCGTTCACAATAGCATCGAAGAGACAATTCATCTCGAGTTGATTTGAGTCCTCGTCATGTTTCCAAACTATCGGGTCTTTTCCTTTGATGTACATCGTGACGTTACCGTAACCTGCCATATCGACGTATCCCTTTGTTCCGTGAGCATGCTGCCCGTAGGAATTCCAGCAGCCGTTGATTTGCCGACAGTTGCTGAAGCCGCGGACACCGTTATCAAAAATGTATTCGACACTATGATGGTCGAAGATTTCGCCGTAATCTTTTCCGATGCGCACACCGCGCCCGCCCATTCCATTCGCTTCAATGGGGTGCTTATCTTTCATGAACCAATTCATCAGGTCAATGTCGTGGACGTGCTGCTCCACAATGTGGTCGCCGCTGAGCCAAACGAAATAGTACCAGTTGTTGACTTGGTATTGCATCTCGGTTTGACTTTCCTTCCGCGGTCTCGTCCATAGTCCGCCAGTGGTGAAGAAAATCCGAATGAAGGACAGGTCGCCGATAGCACCGTCGTGAATCATCTGGATTGGTTCCCGGAACTTCCTTTCGAGACGCATTTCGTGTCCGTTGAGAACGATAAGTTTTTTCTCTTTGGCTTTGGCGTGTGCTTCTAATACGATACGGACGCCCGGTGCGTCGACGGCGACGGGTTTTTCGATAAATATGGTCTTGCCCGCATCGACAGCGGCTTTGAAATGCCGGGGACGAAAACCCGGCGGCTCACAAAGGAGTACGACTTCGACATCTGTTTTCAGGAGTTGTTCGCAGCAGTTCAAGCCCGAAAACTGTTTTTCCGGCGGCAGGTCAACTTTATCCGGAAAGTTTTTCTGCAAAAGGGCGGCGGTCGCTTCTGTTTGATGGGAAAAGGCATCGGCAATAGCAACGACTTTTACATCGCTTGTTGCGGTATTTTTCAAAGCATTGACAACGGCACCGCGTCCGCGTCCGCCGCATCCGACTAAACCAATTTTGATGGTCGCCATAAGGGTACTCCGTAAGAGGGTGAAAGAAAATGAACGTAGTATAATCTACCCGGTATAATTTACCGGAAAAAAGACGTTTTGTAAAGGTTTGCGATTTTTATAGCGGTATTCTGTGAATCCTGCTTTCGACACCCATCTACTCGTCTTTGGACGTTTTCTGCGGTTCTGTACCGAGTTCAGTTTTCGTCTCCATATTCGAGGTTTCGGATTCCGTTTCTGTTTCCGTCGAAGCGGGTTTCTTTTTCGATTCCTCATTCATCGTATCCGTATCTGTCTCCGCTTTCATCGCATCCGTATTATCAATTACCGTTCTGACAAGCAGTAATTCCAGCGCAGAGGAATCATCACCATCGGCAGCATCCGCTCTTTTCATTATCAAAGAATACTCGATTCGTAAATCCGCATTGGCAAAAATCCGTTTCTGCGCCTCCGGTATTTTTTCGACTATACTTTTAATTTCGCTCGAACGCGTTTTTGAGTCAGTGATGCTTTGCTGTAATTCATTTCGTTTCTTCCGAAGTTCTGCCGCCGCCTCCTTCGGCAAATTAGAAACACCACTGAGAATTTGCTGTTTTACAGCATCAAGTTCTTTTTCGTTCTCCTTGCTAGTTTTACTGCTTTCTTCCGCCTCTTCCTGAAGTTGCACAATGCGGTCTTTGCAGCGGTCTGACCACACAATTTTATCGGGACCGGCGATGCCTTCCAGCGGCACATCAATCGGAGAATATAATTCCTTATTACCCGTACCTTTTTTGGATTCAACATCGGTTCGAATTTCAACGAAGAACCGAAACGGCAAGGTTTCTTCATCAAATTTGAATGATTTTATGCCCGTTTTCTTTTCGTCCGCCGGGTCAGGATTCGGCAGCATTTTCGTTTCAAGAACCAGTGCAAACGGCGGCATATTCGACACTGTAAAAAGCGTTTTCCACGGCTCTTCCGCAAACGAAGTTGATACCGTAAATTCTGTTTTATCTCCTCCGTCGAATACTTTGTTCAGATAAACCGGCTCCGTTTCAAACGGCTTGAAAAGCTGAACGCTCTTACTGTATTCTTCCTGCTCTGGTTCTTCTGCCTCTTGTTCTTCCTCTGGTCCTTCGCCATCTTGTTTCCTGGAAACTTGCTTCCTGATGTCTTGCTTTTCACCGCCGTCAACAGAACACTTTAAGAAAGCAAGCGAAGTCCAAAGCGTGTTGTAAAAATTCTGCGGAGTCAAACCGTCCCGCAGCCATTCTATACTTAAACCGTCTGCCGTCAACTTAATTAAAAACAGCGGCGTTTTCTGTTCGTTATCCTCGTTGATAGATGAAACAAGCCATTCAAACCGGCTGATGTCGGGTATCCGCTCTTCTTCTGGAGTCCCTTCAAGCGCGTCATCTGCCGCAATGTTTTCTGTTTCATCTTTATCATCTTCGAGATAAAATTTCTGCTTTTCCGTAACGATGGTTATTTTCGGCAATGTCAGCAACGGAATAAAACTGATTTTCAATGCCGCCCCGACGGGATACAGCGGTGCGAATTCGGGAAAGACCTGCGGTGTTTCCGGCGGGATAATGTTCGCCTCTTCCGGCGAGGCACGTTCCAAAGACGGCGGTATCAGCGGCAAAAACGGCGGCATCTTGAAATCATCCATAGCGGAATTGACCTTCGCCTTTTGTGTTGCAATCAGTTTTTCCACATTGTTCCGCTTTTTCTCTATTTGTGCTAAGTGCTGCTGCCGTTGAGCGTTCTTTTGTTTTTCACTCTCTCGTTTTTTGTTTTCCTCTGCGGCGAGTCCCTGTTTCACCTTTTTTTCTTTGTCTGATTCAGCCGTGGTCTGTTCCCCAGTTGATTTTTTGTGGTCTGATTTCTTTACTGCGGACTCCGATTTCTGATTGAATAATAAACCGTAGTTAAAATACCGGTCTAAAACCAAAACGAATAGAAAACAGACAAGCACAAATGTTACAGCATAAAGAATGTAGAACTGCGTATTCGATTTCATGTTAAGAAACGAAGAGAACACGCCTTTTGACTTCTTGGAATCTGTCTGAATAATAATTTCCGGTTTTGGTACCGGAATGCGTTCTTTCCGTATAAACGGCGTGGGCGCAACATCTTCGTCTTCTCTCCATTCAAGTTGATCATCATCGTCCGGTGTCTCGCTTATTTCCTCCGATGCTTCCTCTGGAGCATTGCTTGGTAGAGGGTAAGCGGGTGTGGAATTTTTATCCTCGTCTTCCGAACCTTTGACATGATATGTTTTGGTATCGAAATCGGGACCTTCCATAAAGTTACTGCCGGATTTATGTTCCGCCAGCAGATTGTCATTGCCGTAGCGGGCATAATCGGCGTATAATCCTTCCGGTGCGGTGCCTAGCGGTTTCGTCAAGTCAATGAGCAGAATATCGGTGTCTTGCGATAACATCTTCGCTTCTTTGCTGCCGGCAACGGTGCCTTTCCATTGACAAATGATATGTTCCGGCAGACCGGCGTAAAAGGTAGTGAAAGTCGCTCTCCATAGATGCTCGCGGGATAAGAGTGAGAGTGCTTCGACAAAGAGCGGCAAGATGTTTGTCCCGGTCTCATAGATAATTGCAGCATGCTGACCGGTTAATACCGTTTCCGCAAGTACACCGCCCCAAGCAGCATCGCCGGTGATTTCCTTCCAAAGCGGACACGGACAGGACGGCGGCATTTGGATGAGCATTTGCGAATTATTTTCTTTTCGCCTCTTCGCAAGTGTTTCGCGGGTTTCTGTCGGCGGAGTCCGAGGCGACATTTTTGCGTCGTCAAGCCAATGGCGTTCTCTGGCAATCCGCTGACGGCGAGAGAGCGGTGCAGGGGCAAGCAAAGACGGAATAGAACGACCGATAGTGAAACGCACTGGCGGAGTGTACCATTCCGTCAAGTGAAAGCCCGCAAGTCCGAGAAGCCAGGCGGGACCTTCTGTACAGTATTCATGTTCTGTCAAAGCGATGTGGTGCGCCAAATGATTCGGATTATGTTCAAAATCCCAGCCGAGCGGAGCAACACGGGAAAGAACCGACCAAGTTGTATCCAGCGCGTGAACAATATAGTGAGAATATGCAATCGGCAGATGCTTCGCCTCGAGAGAGTCCGGCGGAAAAAGGTGACGGTATGAACTGATAGTATTCAACCGCTTAACTAGGGATGCCGGTATGTTATTGTCGCAGGCAACTACGCAAAAACCTCGGCTGTCTTTCTCTAATCCATTGGCAACTGAGGTTAATATCAATTCGTGTGTCATTAAGACAGGGAACAGTAAAAAAACACTAATATATGATAATTTTTAATTATAACAGAAAAACAACGGAAAACTCAAGAGCAAACCGGACATTCCGCATCTTTTTCAATCCGCAGCGTCTTGAATCGGTTGTTCCACAAGTCAGCCGTGAAAAGACCGGTTCTAACATTCGGACTGCCGAGCAGGATTTTCACCGCCTCCGCCGCTTGAACCGAAGCGATAAAACTCGTTGTCGTATTAAGAACACCGGCTGTAACACAGGTTTCGTTCTGCGGTATAACATTGTCTTTCGTCAAACACTGCAAACACGGCGCATCATCTTTCGGCAAGATGTTCATCGTCATTCCAACGGAACCCAGAGCGGCACAGTAAATCCAAGGGATATTCCGCTCTCGGCAGTATTCGTTGAGCAAGAATCGGGTTTCCCAGTTGTCCGTTCCGTCAAGCACAAGGTCAACATCGTTCAGATATTCTCCGATATTGCCGGAATCAAGTTCGGCAACCACTGGCTTGAGCGTTGTTTCCGAATTGACTTTGCTCAAATATCGGCAAGCGGCAGCGGCTTTCGGAACACCTAGTGCTGCATCGTTTTCATTATAAAGGACTTGCCGGTGGAGATTCACCAACTCGACAACATCGCGGTCAATGAGACGCAGAACACCGACACCAGCCCGACAAAGCAGGTTTGCCGAGACGGTTCCCAGCGCACCGACACCGACAACGGCAACTTCTGCCGTCCGCAGTTTTTCCTGACCGCTTTCTCCGATGCCGGGGAAAATAATTTGACGTGCATAGCGGGTCATGCAAACCGGCGGGTTATCACCCGCCGCTCTTAATGTTTGATTATCTCGCAATGTTCGGTAATGAGGCGAAACCTTTTTCCAACTCCTCGTCGGCTGGAACATGGTCGGTCAAAGTCCCCTGATTATAACTTTGATAAGCGGACATATCGAAATAACCGGTTCCCGACAAGCCGAAAAGAATGACTTTTTTCTCGCCGGTCTTCTTACATTCCAACGCTTCATCTATCGCCGCTTTGATTGCGTGAGACGACTCCGGTGCAGGCAGTATTCCTTCCGATTTGGCAAAGCGGGCAGCCGCATCGAACACTTCATTCTGTACCGCAGTTCTCACTTCAAGAAGTCCGTCTTTATACAGTTTCGACAGAGTCGAATTCATACCGTGATACCGCAGTCCGCCGGCATGATTCGGCGGCGGCATATAACCGTTGCCAAGCGTACACATCTTCATAAGCGGCGTTGTCTTTGCGGTATCGCCGAAATCATAAGCGTATTTCCCCCTTGTAAAAGAAGGACACGAAGCCGGTTCAACAGCAATGAAACGGTAATCCGCTTCGCCCCGCAGTTTCGCTCCCATGAACGGAGCAATTAAACCGCCGAGATTGGAACCGCCGCCAGCGCAGCCGATGATAACGTCGGGCTTTACTCCGTACTTGTCAAACGCCGCTTTGACTTCCTGCCCAATAATCGATTGATGGAGCAGAACGTGATTCAAAACACTGCCAAGTACATAACGGCAATTCGGTGTCTTGACGGCAAGTTCAATCGCTTCGGAAATAGCGCAGCCGAGTGAACCGCCGGTGTCGGGAAAGTCGGCGAGTATCTTGCGTCCCGATTCCGTTGTGTCGGAAGGAGACGCAATAACTTTCGCACCGTATGTCTCCATCAACGCTTTGCGGTACGGCTTCTGCTGCGAACTAACTTTCACCATGAACACAGTTAGTTTAATGTCGTAGAAAGCGCACGCCATTGAAAGGGCTGAACCCCATTGACCGGCACCCGTTTCGGTTGTCAGCGAAGTCATTCCTTCCTGCTTTGCATAAAACGCTTGAGCGGCTGCCGAGTTGAGTTTATGCGAACCAGAAGTGTTAGTGCCTTCAAACTTATAATAAATCTCGGCAGGCGTTCCGAGTGCCTTTTCGAGAAAGTTAGCCCGAATGAGCGGAGCAGGACGGAAAGAGCGGTAAAAGCCCATCAAGGCATCCGGTATCGGAATTTCCCGTGAGGTTTCGTCTAACTCTTGTTCGATACAACCCATGCAGAACACGGGAGCAAGGTCATCGGATACCACCGGTTTCAAGGTGCCGGGATGAAGCATCGGAGCGGGCTTCTCCTTCATGTCGGCACGGAGATTGTACCACGAAGTCGGCAGTTCGTTTTCGGAAAGATAAAGACGCGTTGGAATGTGTTGCGACATAAAAATAAAAATTGTTAAGGGTGTTTAGCGAGCGTTTCAACGAAACGCCGTATTATTTCATCAATTTAACGAAATCAATTCCTTTCAAATCAATCACGCTGATGGTATGCGGTTCGTTGTTGTCGTTCAAGTCGATGTTCGCAACGTACAATTTGTCGCCCCGCAAACAGACCTCTGAACACCGGTCCAGCGCGCCTGCCCTCTTAGCGTCTCCGTCAGGATTAACTGGATTTTTCGCCAGCAGCACGGTTTTGCCGTTTGCCGGATTCATCACGCAAACCGAGTTGCCGACATAATCAGCGAAGAAAATGTAGCCCATCGGACAAACTTTCATTCCGTCAACACTTTCGTGCGGACCTTTGCCGTCATTGAGATTGCGGTGCGAAAGAACTTTCCTCTCGACATCCATCTTGACTTCGATAATCGTCTTATCGCCGAAGTTTGCAACATAAAGCGTACCGTCTTTCGCCAAACCGATTCCGTTAGCACCGACTTTCCATTCACCGCTGCGGTCAGCATCGGCGGTCTGAAACGAGAATATAAAATGCGGGTCTTTGCCGTAAGGTAAAACGCGCAGCGGCAAGTCGCCTCTAAACTCCGCAATGTCGAAAGCAAACACACCGCTTGTGAACGGGGTCTCGACAATCTGCGGGTCAATCTGCGTTTCGGCAATGTAAATCTTGTTGCCGAAGATTTCGAGTCCGTTTGCCTGTACGATTCCGGTGACGAGGACTTCCTCCTTAACCGGCTTGCCGTTTTCATGAACGACCCGCAGGATTCTGGACTTATGATTCGGATTGCCGCCGAGACATTGACTATCAGCGACATAAAGATTGCCATCTGGTCCGAAAGAAATACCGAGCGGAGTCACGCGACCGGTTTCAGGATGCGCCTTGAGTTCAAAATACGAGGAGACATTATCGTTCTTGTCAATTTTTAGCAGACGGGCATTTCCTTTTTTGCCTACGACTGGTACCGCAAGAATGATGTCGCCGGTTTTAGGGCAGACCGTCATACCGTCAGGATGCAGCGCGCCTTCAGGAAGAATGATTGCCTTGAAAGGTTTTGTAACCGGCTCGGCAGCATAAACAAAAGAACATACAACGGCAAACAAAACGAAACACGATAAAATTCTGAACATAAAAAACTCCTGAAATGTAATCTTTTAAGAACCGACCGACAGTTTATTATATCAAATGAAATGTTAAATGGAAGGAATCAAAAGGCAATCCGACTACAGGTTTCCCCGGCTAACCACAACCCGCCGAACAACAAGCCCTGACTCGAAAAATTTTTGCAAAGCCAAACCCCTAAAAA